>SVQS01000148.1 GCA_015065205.1 Oscillospiraceae bacterium | reverse complement strand
TAATGTATAATTGCCAAAAGGAGGAAAATGATGACCTACCGTCAACTTTGTGCACTTTTTCAAGAAGCCAAAATAGAAGATGCCGAATGGGATGCCTTGTGTTTGATGGAGCATTTCCTCTCTGTTTCCCCTTCCCTTTTGCGCGCTGCCCCCGACCGCAATTATGAAAATGCGGCACTCGAGGATGCTATCCGCCGCCGTCTTTTACACGAACCTCTCCAATACATTTTGGGAGAGTGGGAATTCTACCGTCAAAAATATGAGGTCTCTCCCGATTGTCTCATTCCGCGTGCCGACACCGAAATTTTGGTGGAAACAGCCATTCGCATCTTGCCTATTGGCGCACGCTTTGCCGACCTTTGCACAGGGAGCGGTTGCATTGCCGTATCTACACTTGCCGAGCGCCCTGACACCACGGCAGTAGCACTTGAAAAGTTCCCCGCCACATTGGTACTTGCCGAACGGAATGCAAAAAAGAACGGAGTCGATACACGTTTTCGCGGTGTCCTCGCCGATGTACTGTCGCCTACGATCTCTTTCCTTGGAGACACCCCCTTTGATGCGATTCTCTCCAATCCACCCTACATCCCCACAGCGCATATTGAGGGGCTTTCTCCCGAGGTACACGCTGAACCCGCGGCGGCTCTGGATGGTGGCGAGGATGGACTTATCTTCTACCGCGCTATTTTGAAAAACTACACACCATTACTCAAAAAAGACGGATTTTTCCTCTTTGAGATCGGCTTCGATCAAGCCGATGACCTTATCTCTCTTGGAAAAGAGCATTATTTTGCACACGTACACGTCATTCGCGACCTTGGCGGTCGTGACCGCGTGGTTTATATTTCCAACAAACCCTTTGACGAAAGGAGCACTTTACTTTGAATATCGTTGTACTTGCAGGCGGCTACTCTCCCGAACGCGAGGTATCCCTCACCTCGGGTAGTCTGATTGCCAACGCCTTGATTAAAAACGGGCACAGTGTTCTTCTTTTGGATGCTTACTGCGGCATTCGGGAACTACCACATGATCCCTTTTCGCTCTTCAAAACAGAAGCAACCTATTCTCACAAAATCAGCGAAGAAATCCCCGACCTGAAAAAACTAAAAGAAGAAAACGGCAACTCCGATGCGCTCATAGGCCCCAACGTTCTTTGGCTCTGCCGTATGGCAGACCGCGTATTCCTTGCCCTGCACGGAGCAATGGGTGAGAACGGACAATTGCAGGCGACGCTTGACAACTACGGTATCCGCTACACGGGTTCGGGATACGTCGGCTCTCTTTTGGCAATGGATAAAGACCTTGCCAAGCGTCTTTTGCGCGATGCGGGTGTCCGCACACCCGATTGGGTTTACGTTGACCCCACACTCCCCGAAAGCCGCGAGACGATTCTCACAAAAATCGGTCTGCCCTGCGTTATTAAACCTACAAGCTGTGGCTCAAGCGTAGGCGTGACCATCGTTGAAAATAAAAACGAGCTTGATGCCGCTCTTTTGGCCGCCGCTCCTTGGGGCGACCGCGTGCTTGCCGAAAAGAAAATCGAGGGGCGTGAATTGACCGTTGGTATTCTTGATGGAGAGACACTCCCCATTGTGGAGATCATTCCCAACGAGGGATTTTACGATTACAAAAACAAGTATCAAGGCAACACCCGCGAGGTCTGCCCTGCCGAAATTCCCAAACGCGTGGCAAAAAAGGCCGCCGAGGCTACACTGCGCGGATTTGAGGCTCTTCGCCTTCGCGGATATGCACGCTTTGATTACATTATGGATGAGAGCGGCAAAGTCTGGTGCTTGGAAGCCAACACACTCCCCGGTATGACACCCCTGAGCCTGCTCCCGATGGCAGCCAAGGCTGCCGGCATCTCTTATGAGGAGCTTTGTGAGAAGATAATTGAATTGTAAAGAATTGTGGGGAAAACTTCTTGCAAGAAGTTTTCCCCACACCCCTTTCAAGAACTTTTGCACAAAAGGGTTAAATATAAAATCGTTGATTCACCAATTGATGCTATTATCAATATCGTGTTTGGCATATTGGGGATCTGTCTTTTTGATTTTTTTGCATCTTGCGTACTGCTGCCATACATATACTTCCCTCAAGATTACAATCATCCCAAGCGGTGATAACATCAAAAACAAAACAATAGTTTGCTCTGTTGGAATAATACAAAAAACAATTAGCGTAAATATTGGAAAAATCGTCATAAAGATATGGAGATAATGCATAACACAAACCATCCAATGAATTGTGCCATTCGTTTTCAAGACCATCCATTTGCGAACGGTTTTTATAATTTTGTTTTGTTCAACATATTCTCGGGGAAATTTGTCACGCAATGCCCAATAAAAATCTCGAATGGATTCTTCAAATCCTCGCAGGTTCAAACCATTTAAGGCTAAGAGGAAGAATATTACATATGGAAAAGTGATACTCAACAACAAAAGATCTCCGGTATTCAATTCATCTCCTCCTTTAAAGGTCTTGGAATAAGTATAACAGAAGATAGTGCTTTTGTCAAGTAAATAAAAAAGGCGAACCAAGCGTCTCCGTTTGGCCCACTATTATTTAGTATATCACACTTTTTCCCTTTTGTAAAGAGGGAATCGGGCATTTTGCACAATTTCTGCTTTTTTCACAAAAATTAAATGCACATTTCTTACAATTTGCCATATTGACGAGGGCGAAAAAATGTGGTATAATGAAGACACCAAAGAAAAGGAGGACGGTCCGATGAAATACTAAATCGGGACTTTCTCATTCGGGTGATCATTCAAAAGTAAAGAACGGCAGGAGACGGTTCGCGGAACCGATGTCTGTGCAAAGCGAGTGCAGAAAAAACACGGCGGTGTTACGCATCATATAGATAAAGGTAATGATAAAGATTACCGAGGTAGAAAATCCGTTCTTACCATCACGAATGAAAAACGTCCAAGAAATTCGCCCACAAACCGGCGCACATACGAAAACAAAGGGTATTCTCGTTAGAGAAAGTGGTAATTGTGTTTTGGGATATGACGAAAACGGATGATGGGTAGACTAACGAAAGAGAGGATAACAAAAGATGTTAGATACTAAGAATTGTGAGAAGTGACCCTTGAGTGGTGGGATTACAACCGTCATTCAAGGGTCACTTCTTTTTTACTCTCCCATCAATCCACACGCACCGTACGCACGATAATGCATTTGCGCGCCACTCCGTCACCGTCCTGCACGCGAAAATCCGAATATGCCAAAAGCGCCGTGCGGTCGTCCAACGGTATCATAGAGGTATAGCAACAGCTATCCTTCATACATTCATTGTAGTTATACGGGATCAGGGTAACAGGATCGCTCCAGCTCTGCCCTACAGGATCATCGGTAGCACGCACAAACAGTCCCGGACGGCCGTAAGAAGCCAGCGTTACGCCGCAAGAAAGCGACTGCAATTGAGGACAAACTCCGCATCTATCAAAAATTTGCGGCTTTGACCAGGTATATCCATTATCAGTGGAGCGTGCCAGATAGCTTGGCGTTCTGAAACCCGTACGCATCAGCGTGATGATGCTACCGTCCGGCATAAAGCAAATATCGGGCTCGCAAAAGCCTTCGGTCAAAAATGCCTCGGGAAATTCATTGGTATCGGGCATATATTGAATCCAGCTTCGCAGTTGAAAGCTTCTCCCCTCGTCTGTGGAGCAGAAATAATAGCAGTTGTAATAGGTCGTATATCCAAGGTTGTGCGGATTACGACCTTTTATGTAGTGTGGCAACCAAAGCGTTCCGTCGGGGGCGACGCGTAGCTTGCTGAACAGAGTCGGTCGTACGATCGCACCTTGACAGAGCCACGTGGTCATACCCGGGAAATCAAGCTCACAATCAAACATCTCCACTTCGCCACTTTTCGGGTCTGCTATGCGGAAGGTATAGGTCTTGGGAAACAGGTCGGGGAGCTCCTCCATAGCAAGCACATCTGCGTGTGTGCGCGCTATACGCGTCAGCTCTGCGTGATACTCGTCGGAGATAAGATACGGCTTGTGAGTGATATAATCTATGTATTTTCCGGATGGTAAGCGTTCACCAAAGCAAGCGATTACCTCTGCGACCTCGTTTGAGAGCAGTTCACGCCATGACTTTCCTTCATCCTCGGAAACAGCCCACGCTTTTTCCTGACCGTACGCTTCACAGTTGTCTGCCACTGCATGATATTGGAGCGCGATCCTGCCATCGGGCAAACGCCTCAGCATTGGAAACTGATAAGGTCCCCACGGAGCACTTTCGTAGGTCACTCCCATCTTTACAACGATGGGCTCCCCTATTTTTAACCGAACATCCACTGTTTTGCCTCCTCGAATACGTTTTTTACACAGGAGCATCTGCTCCTTTTACCCATTATACAAAAGTTTTTGTGCGTTGTCAAGGAGAATTCCCTTTTTATGAATAATTTCTATGTAGTGTTACAATAGATGTGAGACTGAAAGTAAAAAAGAATAGAAAAAGTGATTGAGTTCTGTTAAAATAGAATTACCCCTAACTCATCCTAACAGAAAGGACTCAATCACTTCATGAA
>SVQS01000008.1 GCA_015065205.1 Oscillospiraceae bacterium | reverse complement strand
CTCTTTGCTTGCGCATAGACTTAAAATTGTCAGAAAAATTTTTGCTCATATTTTTACCTCATTTTTTGTTATTGAACCGGTTCTGACTCTATTATAACACATACAAAACAAAAGTCAACATACAACTATTTTAATATTTTTCTACCGTTGGTTGTGTTTTGGAGCAAAAAGGCGACGGGAGCAAGCCCGTCGTTATCATCTGTGGTCGAATCAGCTGACAAATTCTTTTCGCAGAGATCACAGATTTCATCATTGTTTGCATCGGTGTGCCCAAGAGTTTCAAGTTCTCTTGCTTCATAATGCTCACAATTACTGCAATTTCTGCGCTCTTCTCCGTTTGCCGTGCAAGTAGCCGCTTGGAATTCAAACCACGTGCCAAACCGATGTCCTATTTGGGGAATCTCTGCACAGGTAGAATATTCACAACGAGAGCAAGCTTCATATGCTTCCCATCCTATTTCCGTACATGTTGCGGATTGAGCAGGATGTTCTACTCTGTCATGTCCAAATGCTTCCACATTGCGTGTTTCAAAGTGATCACAATTTTCGCACACTCTCTGCTCCCTACCCATTGCTGTGCAAGTAGGTGTTTGGGTCTCTACCCATTTACCAAGGTTGTGTCCTGTTGCAGAAATTTCTACATAAGTATTACCATCAATTTCCAAACTCTCATTTTAACGTTCACAATGGACGCAAATGGTTTTTTGGTCGGTGATTTCCCCGGTATGGGCACAGCATGCCACTTCGTCTATGTTGACGAGCTGATGGATTCCACAAAGCTCCCGTCAAGAGATGACGCTCCCGAAGAATAATTCATTTTACGAAAATGAGCGCATACGATACTCGCAAAGAGTGTCGTATGCGCTTTTGTTTGCAAAAAGCGTTCGAAAATAAACAAAAATTGGATATGTACAATTTATATGATGCTTCCTAAATTTAGGAAGCTTTTTTTATTATTTTTGCATAAAGGGTTGCATTTTAGAAAAAAGAGGAGTATAATGGAGATGCCAAACAAAGTTGCATATAATATTAATGAAGATTTCTCATGTAAGAAATTTGTTTTTTATTCGACAACCGGATTCAAAAAATGCAAATTTCGCCATAGAATTACATACAATCTTTCATTCTTGCAATTTTATTTGGCGTGTTTTTTTAGCAGAAAAAATTTTTTGGAGGCAAAAAAATGAAAACGAGAAACCACATTTCAAAAAGCATCATCTGCTTGCTGATGGTCGTATTGTGTATTGCTGCATTCAGTGCGTGCAGAATTCTCTTTGCGGACCAATGCAACCACGAGTGGAGCGGATGGACCGTGACAAAGGATGCTACCTGTGAGGTAGCGGGTGTACGGTCACGTACGTGCGAACAATGCGGGGAAACCGAAACTGCTCCCATTGAGGCAACAGGCCACAAATGGGCAGAGGCGACCTGCACTGCACCTAAGACGTGCACGGTTTGTAACAAGACCGAGGGCTCTGTCTTGGCGCACGTCTATGACGAAGAAATTGTCAAGGATGAGGCTCTGAAGTCGGCGGCGACCGAAGAGAATGCGGCTGTATATTACAAGTCCTGCTCCTGCGGCGCGATCAGTAAAAACGACGCAGAGACCTTTGCGCACGGTGCTCCTCTGAATCACGAGCATACATACACCTCCGAGGTAACTGCGCCTACTTGCACGACTGAGGGTTATACTACCTACACCTGTAAGTGCGGCGATACTTACACGGATAATGAAACAGCGGTTCTCGGTCACGAGGGTGGTCAAGCGACCTGCACCGAGCTTGCAAAATGCGAGGTTTGTGGTTTAGAATACGGTGAGCTTTTGGCGCACAGTTGGGTAGACGCAACCTGCACAAAAGAAAAGTATTGTTCTGCTTGCGGTCTTACCGAGGGCGAAAAGCTTGCACACACCGGCGGCACTGCATCCTGCACCGAGCTTGCAAAATGCGAGGTTTGTGGTTTGGAATACGGTGAGCTTTTGGCACACAGTTGGGTAGACGCAACCTGCATAAAAGAAAAGCATTGTTCTGCTTGCGGTCTTACCGAGGGCGAAAAGCTTGCACACACCGGCGGCACTGCAACTTGTACCGAACAGGCAAAGTGCGATGTGTGCGGAAACGCATACGGTGCTTTCGGTGCACACGATTGGAAGGATGCTACCTGTACCGAAGCCAAGAACTGTCGTTTGTGCGGCAGCTTTGAGGGTGAGGCGCTTGGTCACACCGGCGGAACGGCTACCTGTACCAACAAGGCTATCTGCGAGCGTTGCTCGATGGCTTACGGTGAGACGGTTGTTCACACCTACGATAAAAACGCAGATCCGTTGCGCTATCTTGCAAAGGAAGCTACCTGCGAGGGCGCAGACGAGTATTATTATTCTTGCTCCGCTTGCGGCAAATGCCACGACGGAGAAGGGGCTGAGACCTTCTTTGACGGTGAAGCTCTTGAGCACGACTATGTCTGGGTTTCCAACGGAGACAATACACACACCGGCACTTGCCAAAACGGCTGCAACAGTACTGTAACCGATACTTGCACCGGCGGTACTGCTACCTGTACGCAAAAGGCGGTTTGTGAGATCTGTCAGGAATACTACGGCGAGGCTCTCGGTCACACTTGGGTTGACGGTGAGATCATTACCGCTCCCACTTGCACGAGTGCCGGTCAAAAAGAGCAGACCTGTGCGTGTGGTGTATCTACCACAGTCAGTGTCCCCGCTCTTCAACATTCTTACAGCGAAACAACCGTTGATCCCTCTTGCCTTGCACAGGGTTATACCGTTTATACTTGTGAGGGCTGCGGACATTCCTACCAAGGTAACTACCAAAACGCACTTGGACACTCCTTTGGCGAATGGACGGTTACCAAAGCAGCTACCTGTACCGAAAACGGTGTGCAAACGCACGCCTGCGGTTGCGGAGCCGTTGAAACACAGGTCATTTTGGCAAGCGGTCACAACCATGTCGCTACCGTAACAGCTCCTACCTGTGTACAAAAGGGGTACACGACCTACACTTGTTCCTGCGGCGACTCCTACGTGGGCGATGAAACCGCTCCTGCCGGTCACGCGTGGAACATCGATGCTCCCACCTGTACCGAGGATCAGGTTTGTGATACCTGCGGTGAGCGCGTGGATGCTCTTGGCCACGATCACAAGCTTTCGGGCTCGACAGCCGCTACTTGTGTGGCAGCTGCTACCAACACCTACACGTGTGAGCAGTGCGGACATTCTTACACCGAGTCTGTAGGCACTGCCATCGCCCACAACATCCAGGATGTAACTCCCGAATTGATTCTCAACGAAGGGGAGACCTGCCTTTATACCGAGCATTACACGTGTAAGGATTGCGGCGCCGACGTTGTTGGCGAAACTGTCGAAAAGCACGAAAAATATACCGCTTCTATTCAAACTGCCGCAACCTGTATCACCGAGGGTATTAAGATCCTTACCTGTGCAGAATGTGACTACACGAAAGAAGAAATCATCCCCATTGATACCACACTCGGTCACACTTGGGAAATCGGTACGATTTCCGATGGTAAGAGAACCGATACCTGCGCCTGCGGCGAGACCAAGGTCGTAACCGTTGTTACAGGCGATCAGGCAAATAAGGTCGACGATCTTAAGGATACCGAGCTCTCCATTGGTGATGCCAACATCAACTTTGGTGATGCGGCAGACAGTATCGGCGATCAAACCAACAATGATGTTACCGTTGGTGCCGGAACGTTGGATGACGATGAGAAGAAGGATGTTTTGGATGATCTGGATGAGGAAAAGCTTGGACAGATCGGCAACAATCCCATTTACAACTTTACCGTTACCGATACGGAGAACAACCTGATTACCGATTTTGGCGGCAAAGAGGTCACCATCACCATCCCCTACAAGCTGGCAGAGGGTGAAGACGTTGACTCCATCGCTATCTGGTTTATTAACGACAAGGGTGAGGTAGAGTCTATTCCCGCTACCTATAATAACGACTACGTAACCTTTACGACCAACCACTTCTCTTATTACACCGTAACAAAACTGACCCCCGCACAAAGATGTGAGGTCTACGGACACAACTTCAAAGAAAGCATCGTAGCGCCCACTTGTACCGCACAAGGCTACACGCTGCAATACTGTATCCGTTGCCGTCACTCCCAAATGGTCAACTACGTAGATGCTCTCGACCACAAGTACGAGGCACAAACGGTGAAGACTGCAAACTGCACCGAGAACGGCTTGATCAGATATACCTGCTCGACCTGCAAGGAATTCTATGAGGAAATCATTCCTGCTATCAAGCACAATTATGAATTTTTCTCCGAAACCAAGGGAAGCTGCACTGTAGCAGGTGTTATTACCTACAAGTGCACCAACTGTCAAGGCACAAAGACCGAACAGACAACCACCACAGGTCACAGCTGTGTGGCTGTTCAAACAGTTGCCTCCACCTGCACAACGCAGGGCTACACGGTTTACGCTTGCCAAAATGAAGGCTGTGATTACTCCTACAACGGTGATTATCAAGCAGTTGTTGACCACAGCTTTGGCGAATGGGTAATCACCCAAGCCTCCACCTGCACGGTCGAGGGAGAAGAACGCCGTCAGTGCGCAAATTGCGAACATTACGAAACGAAAAAGATCGCAGTGGTTCCTCATAACTACGTTGCAACCGTTACCGAGCCCACCTGTGATCAAATAGGCTATACAACCTACACCTGCTCGCTCTGTCAAAACGCTTACGAAGACAGCGTTACGGATCCCATCGGTCACAAGTATGATGCAACGTGGGATTGGGCAGATGACAAAGCAACAGCAACCATTACGATCACCTGTCAGCACGAGGGCTGTCAGTATAACGGCACTCCCATTACTCGTCAGATCAATTCCGAGTGCACGGTATTCGACAGCACTGTTGATAAAGAGGGTAGAAAAGAGTATCACGTTCACTTTGAGTTTGACGGACACTCCTTCTCTGATGAAAAGCAGGAGATCATTCCTGTTAAGGAACATAGCCACGAAGGCTGTGAGATGCAATACAACAAATTCAACCACTGGTACAAGTGCCCGGATTGCAAGGGTAACAGTGGTAAGATCCCCCACGAATTTGATGAGGGTACGGTTGTAAAGGAAGCAACCTGTAAGACAGAGGGTGAGATCGTTTATAAGTGCAAATGCGGATATGAAAGCTTTGAAAGCATTCCCAAAAATGACAACCACACCGCAGGCACAGAGTTCTACCGTGACGGCTTGACGCACTGGAATATTTGCGCAGAATGTGGTGAAAAGCTCAACGAAGTTGAACACGCTTGGGATGGCGGTACGCTTACCAAGAACGTTACCTGCACCGAAAACGGCATTATCACCTACCGTTGTGCTTGTGGCGCTGGCAAAGCCGAGGAAATTCCTGCGCTCGGTCACACCGAAAAGCAGCTTCCCGCAATTGCTCCCACCTGCACCGAGAGCGGTCTGACGGCAGGCGTTATCTGCGAGACTTGCGGCGAGGTCCTTGTAAAGCAAGAAATCATCGAAGCACTCGGTCACACCGAAAAGCAGCTTTCCGCAATTGATCCCACCTGCACCGAGAGCGGCTTGACCGCAGGTGTTATGTGTGAGGTCTGCGGCGAGATCCTTGTAGAGCAAGAGGTCGTCCCCGCACTTGGTCACACCGAAGAAATTCTTCCCAGTATTTCGGCTACTTGTACCGAATCCGGTATTACAGAAGGCAAGAAATGTGCCGTTTGCGGTGAAATCCTTGTAGCACAACAAGAGATCCCCGCAACAGGGCATAGCTTTGGCGAATGGATCGAAACCATCGCTCCCACCGAAGAGGCAGCCGGCGAAAAGACTCGTTACTGTGCAAACTGTGATGCTACCGAGACCTCTCCCATTGCGGCACTCGGTCACGTTCACGAGTTGCACCCCGTAACCGTTCTTGAGGCAGTTGCTGCCACCTGTACGAAAAACGGCTTGACCGCCGGCGAGATGTGCTCCGGCTGCGGCGAGGTTCTTGTTCCTCAAGAAATGGTTCCCGCACTTGGACACAAAGAAGATATCCTTGCAGGCAAGGATGCGACCTGTGGCAAGATCGGTCTTACCGAAGGTACGTGGTGTTCTGCCTGCGGTGAAATTTTCGTAGAACAGGAAGAGATCCCCGCAACGGGCAACCATACCTATGAAAACGGCTATTGTATCATTTGTGGTTACATTCCGCCTGTTTCCTGCGAAAAGCACAGTTATGAGACTGATCTTTTGACCAACCCCGCAAGATTTGAAAAGACTTGGGGTATCTGCACTGTTTGCGGTTACGTTGATGATAACCACGAGCACAGAATAGAGGGCGGCAAGTGCGTATACTGTGATTATACCTTCGAATATTCCGAGGTTGCATCTGTATTTGATAACGACGGCGACGGAAACAACGATGTATACTTCTTCGCCGCTGCTCTTCCCGAACAGTTCAATGATGCGATCCGCATTGATGCATTTAAGGATGCCGCCTCCGAAGGCAACCATATAGAATATGATGAGATAAGAGCCGGTTATCTAGATAAGTATCCCAATCCGATGCCTTATCCTCACGTATATTGCTCTGATCTATCTGCTAATGAACTTATCTACACCATCTATGTAGAGGAAGCCGGAACTTACGAGATGGCAGTCCATCTCAGAATCAAGGACAACCGAGTTCGCGGTGCTAAGTACGTCATCAACAAGGGTACTGAAAATGAGTACGCCTTTAGTACTTCCTATGAATGGAGCAGTGCAGAAGATGCATACGCAGTGCGTAACAACGACCTCCTGATTGGTGCCTATATGTACGGAATTACCATTGAACTCCAAGCCGGTAAAAACACCATTCATATCACCAATGATGAGAGTATAGTCAAACCCCAACACTTCAGAGACTTTTATCTTGTTCCTCTTGACACCTGCGCTCACGAATACACCGAAATCGAAAAAGTAGAGCCCACCTGCACTACTGACGGTTACGTTACCAAGGTTTGCGGATTGTGCGGCAAGACTACCACTAAAAAGCTTTCTGTACTTGACCATACATTTGGCGAATTTGTAGAAATCAAAGCGCCCACTTGCACAGAGATGGGTGAGATGATGGCGACTTGTACTGTTTGCGGGGAGGCTGTAATCGAGTATATCCCTGTACTCAGCCACACCTTTGGTGAATTTGTAGAAACCAAAGCACCTACTTGCATTGAGTATGGCGAAATGATGGCAACCTGTACTGTTTGTGGTGCGACCACATTCGAGTATATTCCCGCACTCGGACATAACATCCAAGACGGCATTTGTACCATTTGCGGTCGACCTGCTTTCTGCGATACGCACGACTACGGTAACCGCTTTGAAAAGAAATGGGGCATTTGCGTAGTTTGTGGCTACGTAGATGACAACCACGAGCACTCCATCGCAGATGGCAAGTGCGTATACTGTGATTACGAATTTGAAGTAATCGAAGTTTCCTCCACCTTCGACAACGACGGTGACGGCGTCGTTGACGTATTCTACTTTTCCGCAGCTCTTCCCGAAGAATTCACCGGCGAAGATGTAATCTGGTTGGATGCATTCAACGGCTCCACCGGTGACCACATGGAATACGACGAGATCCGCGCAGGTTCCGGTTCTCTTCCTTATCCTCACGTATACTGCTATGACCAAGACATCCGCCAATCGATTACTTTCACTTTCAACGTAGAAACGGACGGTCTGTACAATGTAGCAGTTCACTACAGAATTAAGGACCATAAGGTTCGCGGCGCTAAGTTCATAGTGAACGCGGGCACCGAAAACGAGCAAGTTATCAACCACACCTACGGTTGGGCAACTGCTGACGATGCATACGAAGTTCGTAACAACGACTTCCTCATCGGTGCTTACATGACCGGTTTGGTATTCGAACTCCAAGAGGGTGAGAACACCATCACCATTCTTGTTGCTGATGGCGTACAAAAAGCGCAACACTTCAGAGATTTGTACTTGGTAAGCGTTGATGGCTGCAAGCACGAATACGCCGAAATCGAAAAAGTAGAGCCCACCTGCACTACTGACGGTTACGTTACCAAGGTTTGCGGATTGTGCGAAAAGGTTAAGACCACCAAGCTTCCCGCATTCGGTCATACGCCGGGCGAATTTGTGGAAACCAAAGCGCCCACTTGCACAGAGATGGGTGAGATGACGGCAACCTGTATTGCTTGCGGGGAGGCTGTAATCGAGTATATCCCTGTACTCAGCCACACCTTTGGTGAATTTGTAGAAACCAAAGCACCTACTTGCATTGAGTATGGCGAAATGGTGGCAACCTGTACTGTTTGTGGTGCGACCACATTCGAGTATATTCCCGCACTCGGACATAACATCCAAGACGGCATTTGTACCATTTGCGGTCGACCTGCTTCCTGCGAAACTCACGACTACGGTAACCGCTTTGAAAAGAAATGGGGCATTTGCGTAGTTTGTGGCTACGTAGATGACAACCACGAGCACTCCATCGCAGATGGCAAGTGCGTATACTGTGATTACGAATTTGAAGTAATCGAAGTTTCCTCCACCTTCGACAACGACGGTGACGGCGTCGTTGACGTATTCTACTTTTCCGCAGCTCTTCCCGAAGAATTCACCGGCGAAGATGTAATCTGGTTGGATGCATTCAACGGCTCCACCGGTGACCACATGGAATACGACGAGATCCGCGCAGGTTCCGGTTCTCTTCCTTATCCTCACGTATACTGCTATGACCAAGACATCCGCCAATCGATTACTTTCACTTTCAACGTAGAAACGGACGGTCTGTACAATGTAGCAGTTCACTACAGAATTAAGGACCATAAGGTTCGCGGCGCTAAGTTCATAGTGAACGCGGGCACCGAAAACGAGCAAGTTATCAACCACACCTACGGTTGGGCAACTGCTGACGATGCATACGAAGTTCGTAACAACGACTTCCTCATCGGTGCTTACATGACCGGTTTGGTATTCGAACTCCAAGAGGGTGAGAACACCATCACCATTCTTGTTGCTGATGGCGTACAAAAAGCGCAACACTTCAGAGATTTGTACTTGGTAAGCGTTGATGGCTGCAAGCACGAATACACCGAAATCGAAAAAGTAGAGCCCACCTGCACTACTGACGGTTACGTTACCAAGGTTTGCGGATTGTGCGAAAAGGTTAAGACCACCAAGCTTCCCGCAACCGGTCACATCGCAGGCGAATGGACTGTGACGGTAGAACCCACTTGTACCACAGAGGGACAAATGAGCACCACTTGTACCGTTTGCGGTGAGACCGTCCTTGCTGTGCTTCCCGCATTTGGACACAGCTTTGGCAACTATACCGAAACGGTAGCTCCCACCTGTACCGAGTACGGTGAATGGATGGAGACCTGCTACACTTGCGGCGCAGCCCAAACGGGAATCCTTTATCCTCTCGGTCACCGTTGGGATACTTGGGAAGACACCAAGCTGCCTACCTGTACCGAAAACGGTGAGCGCGTATATCATTGTGCTTGTGGCGAGACAATGATAGAAACTCTGTGGCGTTACGGTCACGCCTTTACCGATATCGTCATTACCAAGGAAGCTACCTGTACCGAAGACGGTGAGCAAGTCGGCACGTGCATCAACTGCGGCGAGACGATCACCGAGATCCTGTACGCAACAGGTCACTACGAAACATACGAAAGAATTTACCTCTCCGATCTGGGCATTACCTGTGGTGGATACGTTCGTATTTATACCTGTAGAGTTTGTGGCGAAAACACCAACAACAGATTTAGCGAGTATTGTGCTTGGTTCGATTCCGGTATCGACGAAGCAACCGGGGCACATATTTACACTTGCTCCTATTGCGGTGCCGTCAAGCACGAGCTTTTCGAAACACAATACACCGATGTTGCTTGCAAGTATACGGTGGTTGAAACCAGAACCTATTACGTTGCAGGCGAGGCTGTTTTGACAGTTATCAGCCAAACGTATCACGAGGATCACGAATGGCAATATGAGTTCGTTCTCAACGGTACTTCCTGCGAGGATGGATACACCGTAAAGGAAACCTGTAAGACCTGCGATTGGCTACGTGAGTTTGTAAGTTACGATCATGCCCAATACCGTGTAGAATACTACGACTTTACCGAGTATGGCGCATGCCGCGGCTATCTCGAACTGACCGCTTGCCCGTGCGGAGAATACACCGGTCGCAGTGTAGATCACTGTGCAAGCCGTACAGTTTCCAACGAGTCCTACGTTGATGAAAACGGCGTTGAGCACGTGATTTACTTATATCAATGCTCCACCTGTGGTTTAACTCGTACGAGAGATCGCTATTACGAAGACGAAGGTTGCTACACCTATCGTTACTATATCTACACCTTTAATATGGGTGAGACATATCTTGGTTCTTACACCGAAAAGTCGCAGTATAGTGCTCACCACGAATATGAGTACACCTACACATTCTTGGATGAAACAAACAAGAACTGTGAAGCAGGTGTTACCGTCATCGAAATCTGCCGTAATTGCGACCACGTAAGCGAATGGACAGATTATGGCCATAACACTCGCCGTGTAGCATACTACGATTTCGCAAAGTATGGCGCATGCTACGGTTATCTCGAGGTTTACAGCTGTGCTTGCGGTCAAGAAGGATGGTCGAATGCCAATTACTGTGCTTACAATTTTGTTTCTTCTGATAGCTACACCGACGAAGCAGGATTTGAGCACCGCGTTGAGGTATATGAATGTCCTAACTGCGGCTTGAAGCGCACAAGTGATTACTACGAAGTAAGAGTAGGCTGCTATACCTACCGTTACTACACCGAAAGCTATGCAATCGGTGAGACCGAGATCGGTACTGCACGCTGGAAGTCGCAGTATCGGGAACATCACGAATACGAGTACACCTACACCTTCCGCGACGAAGCCAACAAGAATTGTGACGCAGGTGTTACCATAGTGACTACCTGTAAGAATTGCGATTACCGTTCGCAATCCACCCGTGCATATCACCAAAATAATACCCTTTTCTATTCCGATTGGTATGATTGCTGCGACAACCACAACGTTCAGGTTTCCGGTTGTCCTTGCGGAGAACAATTCAACATTCAATTCAACGATTATACCTTTAACTACAACGAAGAAACACAGACGTACACCTGCGAGAACTGTGCGCTCACCGTTTCCAAGGTTCTTGAGGTAACCGAAAACGGCTGCTCTCGTACAGAAACAACGACCTTTGTCGCTTGTCTGTCGGGTGCAGAGAAGTACCGCTCCGTAAAAGAGGAGATCTGTGCAAACCACAGCTACGGTGACGTAAAGGTCTCCGTCAGCGAGGAAACTACCATAGCTTCTGCTAAGTGTTCCAAGTGCGGAGACGAAGTTACATTTGAAATGCAACAGGCAATTCTGGAATATCACGAAGGTAGCTACTATTACGATTACACCTTCACTCCCGAAATCTCTGCAATGTTTGCAATTCAAAGCTATTCCAACGGCGATACCTACGTTACCCTCTACGAGTTGGTAGACGGTCGGTTGATCGAGTTGGCATCTAACGATGACGGTGCGGGGAACGTTCAATTCTACCTTGCAACAAATCTTGAGGCAGGTAAAACGTACGTATATCGCATTCGTTTCTTGAATTCCTCTACGAGCGGAACGATCGCCTTTACTCTGACGCAATATGCAATGCAAGCCACTACCAATTGCAAGCACAATTCTGCTAAAGAATTTGCCGTATTGACTGAGGGTGCAACAAGCTGTACCGACGGCGTATTCAGAGGAAACCTTTGCCCCGAATGCGGCAGACTTACCCAAACGCAGTTCTCAACCTCTCACAACACCTATCGTATCGCTTATTATGATCTCCGCGAGTATGGTGCTTGCCACGGCTATCTTGAGATTTATAGCTGCGCTTGCGGATACAACCAGCAGGCGAACGCAAACTATTGTGCTAACAGCACCGTTTCCAGCGAGACCTTTGTGGATGAAAACGGCGTTGAGCATACGGTTACCGTATATCAGTGTCCCACCTGCGGCTTGACTCGCACGAGAGATCGCTATTATGAAGACGAAGGCTGCTACACCTATCGCTACTATATCTACACCTTTACGATGGGTGAGGTAGAGATCGCTTCTTACACCACAAAGTCACAAAACAGTACACACCACGAATATGAGTACACCTACACCTTTGCGGATGAAGCGAACAAGAACTGCGAGGCAGGTGTTACCATAGTCACTACTTGTAAGAATTGTGATTACCACAGTGAGAGCTATTACACGCGTCACGCAACATTCCGCACCGAATATTACGATTTCACCGAATACGGCGCTTGCTATGGATATCTTGAAGTTTACAGCTGCGCTTGCGGACAGGAAACGGGTATCAATCGGAGCTACTGTAGCCACAATCACGTATCTAACTCGAATTACGTTGATGAAGCAGGTGTTAAGCACTACGTTGACGTATATGGATGCCCCACCTGCGGTCTGACACGCACTTGTGATTATTACGACCAAAGAGAAGGTTGTGACATCTACCGCTATTACACCGAAAGCTATACGATCGGCGAGACCGAGATCGGTTCGGGTAGCTACAAATCTCATTATGATACGCGTCACGAATACGAGCACACCTACACCTTTGCAGATGAAGCAAATCAAAATTGTGAAGCAGGTGTTACCGTAGTCACCACTTGTAAGAATTGTGATTACCACAGAGAGAGCTATTATACGAGTCACGTAACCTTCCAAACCGAGTACTACGATTTCACCGAGTACGGTGCCGACGGCGGTTATGCGTATGTAAACACCTGTGCTTGCGGATATAGCACGAATGTCAACTTTATGCTTTGTTCTCACGGTTCTAACTACAACACAAACGAGTACACAGATGAAGAGGGAATTCGTTGGTATGTAGAAACATGGACGACCTCTTGTGATTGCAACATTCGCTTTGACCGCGCTTACCGCTATGAGCATGACACCGAAAATTGCTTGAGAACCTACTACTATGAGGAATCCTTGAGCGTTGGTAATGCGCTTATCGATTTTGGCGCTCGCACGACCTCCGAGGTTTACCACGAGTATGAAATTCGCGTAGAGCTGATGGAGGGCTCAACCGATTGTAACCAAGGCGTTATCGTTATCCACGATTGTCGTTACTGTGACGAACAGTATACGAACAACGTATATCACCACTACAATGCGGAGATCGCTCGCTTTAATCTGACGCAATACGGTGCCGTTTGCGAGGGTTACGCAGTGATCAACGGCTGTGCTTGCGGCTACAACAGAAGTTTGAGCATTTCCGATTCCGATTGCGCATTTGAGCACAGAAGCACCGTAAACTGGGTTGAAGGAACGCTCCACGGTGTTGGACTTGAAACGGCTGAAGGCTATAGAAGCTTCCATTCTTACTCCTACACTTACACCTGCGCGGTTACCGATCCCACGCAGTGTGGATTTGCGATTCGTTATTCCACCTATTGGCGCAAGAACGCAGATTGCTCTGCATCCAAGTATCTCACAGTTCAATTCGGTTATGATGAAGCGACCGGAACCTGTCAGCACGAGGTAACCTACGAATTTGCAGGACAGACGTACACCTACCACAACTACGAGCGTACGAATGTTGATAATGGATACGTTGACACTTGCCCCGATTGCGGTAGTTACTATTCCCTCACCAACTACTACAACGAGCAAGGCATCCACATCAAGCAACAAGAAATTTGGGAGAACAAGCTTGACGACGGTTGCAACAAGTACCGTGAGTATACTTACGAATATGCAGGTACACACGAAGGCCGTTGGGGCAATTATCAAACGTCTTCTTATCACAAGTATATTGATGCAAATGGCGTTGAAACTTGGGAGAAATACGAGTATTCCTATGCCGAGTATGAAGCACCGTTTGGTGAAAACGGATATATTCGTACCGAAAAGTATAGCAATTCCTCCGAATATTCGTATACTTATGAGTACACTTACACGGACTATAAGGGTTATCAATTCACTCTCTGCGTCCGCCGTACCGAGGGCGATTATTGGTGGCAAGATGCTTACACCTACGACTTTACCAATGGCTGTAAGCGCGTTCATACCTACACAAATTCCGGCGGAGCAAACACTACGTATGCGCCCGAGGATGCACACCCCACGTGGTATTATCAAACAGTAACACCTCCCACCTGTACGCAATACGGTGTGCGTGGCCATTACTGCCCTGTATGTGATGCTCATTGGGACGACCAACCCGTCAGCCCGATCGGACACAACTGGGTACTCCTTTTCGATAACCTCTACTATTGCCGCAACTGCGGTCTGCAAAATATCAATGGCGCCAACGGCGACATCGTGATGGAAGATCTGACCGAGAAGTACGGCAACGGCGAGGCATACGTTATTGGTTATTGGAAGAACACAACCGTTCGTTTCACACCTTACGTTATGATCTATCTCAACGAGCCTATGGAAATCGACGGTTTCATAGAAGAAGCATTCCTACTCTTCCTGATGGACGATCAATTCCACTTTGTTGAGGATGAGTACGTTGGCTTGTACGTCACAGTTGCCGATATCCAAGCAGCGGTTGAAATGCTCTGTCAGGATTACGGCATTGATACCTTTACTCCCGATATGTACGCAGTCAGCATTTCCTTCGTTCCTGACGGAGCAGACGATAACTTCGATTATGCTATCGTCTTCGATAATCTGCCTGGAAGCGAGGATGCAGATAATACCATTCAAAACAATGAGTTCGTAGTGGACTATGTTTTTGAGGGCGGATACATCGAGTACACGATCATCTCCAACGAAACCGCGGAATGGATATTTGAATCTCACGTGAGCGGCGGCGACCCCTATGCACATCTGTTCGACGCGAACGGAAGAGAGTTGATGACGAATGACGACGGTGCAGGCAGTCTCAATTTCCGCATCACATATACCCTGCAAGCAGGCGTTACCTATGTTTTGCGTGTGCGTTGGTTGAACAATCAAACGGCAGGATACATTGCAACCTCTTTCCAAAAGGGTCACGTGCATACCATCGTAGAGGAAACTCCCGCTATTGCTCCTACCTGCACAACAGAAGGTTGGACAGCAAGTCAAAGATGTAGTGAGTGCGGTGTGATTGCATATCAACAATACATCCCCCCGCTTGGCCACGCCGCAGGTGATTGGACAGTAGATTACGAAGCCACCTGTACCGCGTCCGGTCAAAAGAGTGCAACCTGCACCGTTTGCGGTGAGACTGTATATGATTGGATTCCTCCTCTCGGTCACGCCCTTGGAGAATGGGTAGAAACCATTGCTCCCACCTGTGGCGCTTATGGTGAGAGAAAAGCTACTTGTTCTGTTTGCAACGAAAACACATATGAATGGATTTTCCCACTCGCCCATACCCTGGGCGAGTGGGTAGAAACCATTGCTCCCACCTGTACGGTAAACGGTGAGCGTCAAGCCGTTTGTTCCGTTTGCGGCAGCACCACATATGAGTGGATCGCTCCTCTCGGTCACACCATCCAAGATGGTATTTGCACCGTTTGCGGTCAGCTTCCTTCCTGCGAAACCGAGCATAGCTACGAGGTCGATCTTCTCAACAACGCACAAAGATTTGAAAAGACTTGGGGCGTATGCACCGTTTGCGGATATGTAGACGACTATCACACTCACAAGGTAGAAAACGGCAAGTGCGTATACTGCGATTACGAGTTTTCAACCTCTGACGTAACCTCTGCTTTTGATTCAGACGGCGACGGTGCGCTTGATGTATACAAGTTCTCCGCAGCACTTCCCGAAAAGTTCAACGATGCGATCCGTCTGGATGCGTTCAAGGATTCTACAGGCAACCATTGGGAATATGATGAGGTTCGTGCAAGTAGCGGCACAATGCCTTACGCTCACGTATACTGCGGTGACGGTGTTGCAACCGACCACATCACCTACACTGTTAACGTAGAGAAGGCCGGTATCTATGAGGTGGCAGTACACATTCGTCTGAAGGACCAAAGAGAACGTGGCGCAACCTTTGTAATCAACGAAGACACCGCTTATGAGCAAAAGATCGCTGCAACCTACAGTTGGGCAACTGCTGACGAAGCGATGATGGTTCGCGACAGCGACTATCTCCAAAGCGCATATTACACCGGCTTGAGCTTCGAGCTCCAAGCAGGCGAAAACACGATCGCAATTAAAGTTGCTGACGGCGTTGTAAAGACCCAACACTTCAGAGATCTGTATCTTGTATGGTCTGCTGATCTCCCTGCAGATGGCGAAGAGGTAGCTCCCGATCTTCCGTATATCCCTGAGGATTCTTTCACCGCGGTTGGCGGAAGCGATAACAACACGGCTTACTATTACGATTCCGCTGCAGCGAACAGCATTGGCAAAATTGAAGTTGTTGAAGAGTAATTCATAAAACTCTATGAGGGCTCTTTCGCAAAGACATCCCGCGTTAACTTTTGGTTCACCTTCTATTCATCGGCATAGCCTTTTCCCAATCACGCGACTATCGCGTGGCTTTCGGTTTACAAAAAAAGAGACCAATCACGAAGATTGGTCTCTCTTTTTGGAGGCGCCACCCGGAAGTCCGCCCTCCGCTGCGCTCCGACGGGGGTTCCGGACCGGGGATGAAAATTTTGCAGACCTCTGCCTTACCGCTTGGCTATGGCGTTTTTTGCACCATGTGGTGCATTTTAAAGCCTTTTTTGAGCATTTTTGACCTTTTTCTGTCAAAAGGAAACCAATTGGAAACCAGTTTAGAAACCAGTTTATGCTCATATTATAACAGACCTTTATCCTTTTGCGAGCCCCTTTTCAGAGAAATTCGGGGATTGTTTGCGAATGGGTAAACGGGAGAAAAAATGCGCTTTTAAGGGAGTTTGCTAACCTATTTTTGTCGCTATTCTTGAATTTGTAAACCAAACAAATAATAACAAAAGATTGAAAAATGTCGAAGAATATGGTATACTATTGGTAGAAAAACTTTTGGAGGGATAAAATGGCAGCAGGTAGGATATCTTGGGAAGAATTTAATATTCACAATCCAAATCAGCGGATGGCTTTTGAGGATCTATGTCGCCTATTGTTTAAAAGAATGTTTTTTGGCGACAACACCTTTTTTCATTCAGAATCAAATAATCCAGGAGTTGAAATAGAACCTATCTATTCAGAATATACAAAAAACAGAATTAGTTATCAAAGCAAATATTTTAATCACAAAGTTGACTACTCACAAATATTGCATTCTGCTCAAGAAACAATTAAGCACTATACGGGGAAAATTGATACTATATATTTATTCTGTAATCTTACCATCAATAGAAATTGCCCCTCTTTTAAGCGCATTGAAGCAGAACTTAACGCCGCAGATATAAGTATCATTACCGTAGATAATACCGCTATTCTAGATAAAGCTGTTGAGTACCCCAGCCTTTCCTTGTCTTATTTTAACACCACCCGTTTTACTTTAGAATGGCTAAAAGCTAAATTCCGTGAAGTATCTACTATAATAACAGAAAGATACAATCCTGATTTTAATGTTGTAACCTCTACAGAAAATAATATTAACTTTTTTGCGCATACACAAAATGCCGTAGAAAAGATAAACGACAGAAAAAAAGCTACAATAGAAGACATAATTAAACACAGTTCACCATATAGCAATCTTAAAGACACTCTCGAAAAAATAATTTCTCACATTAAGGGCATCCCCGACGTTCGTATTAGTAATATTGCCGATTCTGTATTGTGGCGCGAACAGCTACTTTTAAAATATAGCAAAGATTTTGAACACACCTCCAATGTGCTTCAACAAAAAGAAGAGGAAGCCGCAAATCTGTACGAGGCTAAAAAATACAAAGAATGGAACAATTTACAGACTGATATTAGAGAGCTAAAGTACATTTTGAACATCCCAAATATGATTGGTATAAATGAATCAGAGCGTCGGTTAATATCAGATAAACTCTTGCTCTTATCTGGCGATGCCGGCATTGGAAAGACACAATTATTTGCAACAGTAACAAATAATATTTTGAACAGCAATCACCCTTCCTTATTATTGTTAGGAACAACATTACTGTCAAACGAACCCTTTTCGAATCAGCTAGTACAATCATTAGGAATAAATGTCTCATTTGATGAATTTTTGGAGTTGTGCAATGAGGTCGGTGAGCGATATAATTCTCCTACTACTATATTCATCGATGCGATTAATGAAAGCAACAAACAGCAACGGTGGGATACATTTATCCTTAGTTTGATTGAAAAACTGAAATCATATAAATATATCAAAATTGCTTTTTCCTTGCGTACAGGATATGAAAAAATGCTATTAAAGAATACTTTGCTTTCTAAAATCGAAAACAAAGAATTATTGCATATTAAGCATTTTGGCTTTTCATATAATTCGATAGAGAATATAAATTCATTTTTAAATTACTATGGAATAGCGTTCTCTCCTATCGATTATATTCAACATGAAATGACCAATCCCCTATTTTTAAAAATGTTCTGCAAATCATACAGTTTGCAATCTTGTAATCTGGTATCTTTGTTTGACAATTTTATAAAAATAGCCGACGAGGAAGTACAAGAAAAATTAGGAATTACTGCATCCAAACTGCTTCCATATTTTTTGAATGAGTGTATTGAATGGCAGTTAAATAACCATCTCCAGTCTATTCCATCAAACATTGTACTCAAGCTCGGTTTTTGGGATAAATTTGGTTTATCAACAAGAAAGTTAGAATATTTATCATTTTTGAATCAAAGTGGTGTTGTCCTTACTGCTCCTCGTGGTGAAGATGAAGTATACTTTGTAAGTTATAATCTGCTAGAAAATTATTTATCTGCACAGTATTTAATTAATAAATATCCCGACAAAACTGTGCTAATCAATGAAATCAAATCTAATACAATGAATATAGATGAAGACGGCTTTGTACACAACTATTATTCATTGGAAATGGTAGGATTTATCTGTGGTTTATATGCTGATAAGTATGGTGAAGAACTACAAGAAATAATTGATTGCGTTCATCATTACCAGTATGAAATCTCTAGAGACTATATTCTTTCATTTTCTTGGAGAAATCCTAGCAACATCACAAAAGAAGCATTCTTCGAAATAGCCGCGAAATATGGCAGTGCTGAGACCGTATGGAATACGCTTATAATTAACAGTATGAAATCTTCACACCCATTGAATGCTGACACTTTGCATGAAAAGCTAAATCTATATACAATAGATAAAAGAGATGCTTGCTGGACAACTTATATAAACGAATTAGATACGGAAGAATCAAGACTATATCAGCTTATTGAGTTTTATGAAAAAGGTAATTCATTCGAATCTTTTTCAAAAGAAACCATTCGTTTGTGCCTATTGCTCTTCGCATGGCTGTTAACATCCTCTAATAGAAAACTGCGAGACAAGACATCTAAAGCAATGATTGCTATCTTAAAGTATAATTTTGAATTTTGTAGATATCTGTTAGAGAAATTCAATTCGGTGAATGATCCATATGTAATCGAACGACTTTATGGTATAGTGCTCGGTGCCTGTTTACAACGCAAAGCAGAACACCAAGATGAGTACACAAAGCTTGCTGATTATGTCTATCAATCAATATTTGATCGAGATATTGTGTATCAAGACATATTACTAAGAGAGTACGCTCGCTTAATAATTGAAAGATTTGTTTTTGAATATGGAAATAGTAAGTACAACATTTCAAAAATAGCTCCCCCCTATGCATCTCCGGATATTCCCCTTGTGCAACCCGAAGAATACAGAAAAGACGTGGCTCGAAGTGGATTTAACAGAATCAATCATTCAATGATCCCCAACCACTATCAACATCCTGGCTTATATGGAGATTTTGGCAGATATACATTTCAAGCAGCACTTAATATGTTTGAGAACTCAGACATTTTGAATTTGTACCATTTTGCAATGCAATATATTCGCGACACATTAAAATACGATGATGAACTATTTAGCGAATATGATTACAGCTCATTGATCAGATTCGATCGGGGTGGTGGAACGATAGAGCGTATAGGTAAAAAATATCAGTGGATTGCATTTCATCATATTTTGGCTAGAATGTCAGATAATCACAATATAAAAGGATGTGACGGTGAATCGCACCCTTTTAGTGGATTGTGGGAATTTTTTGTAAGGGATTTCGACCCTACGGCCAATGTATACTCACAACAGGAATCCCCAAAAATACAGTGGCATACAAACGACACATCTAACGAATTTATTAATATAGATGCAACTTCAACCGAGATCGACTCTTGGAAAAGAAATGATTGCCAATTCTTCTCAAGTCACGCACAAAAACTTTCAAATAAGGACGAGCAAGGTTACCAATGGGTATCACTATATGACTCAGAAGAAATCTTATTTAAAAAATCCGAATTAAGAAACTGGGTGGATCCTAATAACAAAGGTGATCAAGCTATTTGGTCTATATCTCAAGCTTATTTTGCGAGAAGAGAAGATTGGGAACAACTAAAACCTAAACTTGCCACTTTGAATTTTTGCGGTCGATGGTTTCCAGAAGCAAGCGAATTCAGTGGCTTTGTTGGAGAATATCCTTGGTGCCTCTTATACAATGATCGAGCTATCGAAATTTGGAAAGATTGTTTTTTGAAAACCGGCAAAACTCACACAGAAACATTCAAATATCCCTCTTTTAAAGAAAGTATATCTACAGGGGAAGATATCGTCTTCGAGTTTGATAAAGAAATAGTTAGAGAAATAGAGGAAGAAGAACTAGTTTGTAAAATTATGCCATCATTTTCATCCCTATCTTGGTCTGCAGAAAATGATTACTCTAAAGGAGAAGGGATTTCTTTTGATGTTCCTTGCAAAGAAATAATCGAGCATTTTAACCTTCGTTCTCTAAATGGTGACGGATATTATTTTTCTCCCGAAAACGAGTTGGTATCTTTTAATGTTCAAAGAACCAAAAGAGATCGATGTATGGTCTTCAGAAAGGACTATCTTGATCGGTTTCTTAAAGAGCGAGAATATGTTCTGTTTTGGACTTGTATAGGAGAAAAACAATTTTTTGGAGCTCGTCAACAATGGGGCGAGTGGAGTGGGCTTTTCTACTTAGATAAAAACACTATCCACGGAAAAATGGAAAGCAAAAATTAATTTTAAGGATATCGTTATAAGTATCTTCTTATCACGATATCCTTTTGCCTTAGATCAATGATCGATATTATTACATCATTTGCAACCTTTCCGCTAACAATCTCCCTTCCCCGTTCACAAACACAACAATTCACGTTATAATTATCCTATAAACACTTGGAGGGATAATTATGAAATCAATTCTTGAAGAGTTTTTTTATGGCAACGTATGCCCTAGCACGGATTGCCACAGCAAGGACGAACAGACAAAGAAGCTTATGGAACACCTTGCCGACCACCATGAGAACCTGAACAACACGCTCACAGATAAACAAAAAGAACTTCTTGAGAAGTTCGATGATTGCTATGGAGAGCTCACGGATATCAATGAGCGTGAGATCTTCGTATATGCTTTCCGGCTTGGTGCTCGAATTGCTATTGAGGTGCTCTTGCCGACAACCGACCGCCTCTAACATCTGCTAAATTATATAGGACGACAATATTTTGCGCTCTGTTGTTGTTCTAAATAATTACAGATAGAAAGTAGAGATATTATGGAAAATACAGAAAAGAATGTGAATAAGGCGACAGAGACCTTGACAAAAGAATTGGAAAGCATGAGCAATGAAGGACTGCGAGATTTCTTTATGTTCTTTTATAAGCTCAACCACCAGCATTACAATATGATTACCCCGGAGAAATTTGAAGAGTTTTTGGAAGCCTTCGAGAAAAATCCTTTTAAGGTCAATGAGGACAAGGCATTTAGAAAGCAACTGATAGAAAATATCATCAAGTATTCCTGTGACCATATGAGCCTGATCACGGCAGCGGTACTGATCAAAAAGAAGTTTACGACACAGGAAATTATCCAAAACTATTACGCAAACGTCAACGTGTTTGAAAATGAATGGTTTTAATTGATTCGCCGCACGTAGATAGCGCAAAATATCGATATGGCGTCAACATCTATTAAAATCTCACGTTTTCGCAATAAACAGAAAGGGCTTGTTCTTCCCTGCTTTGAGGGTTGAACAAGCCCATTTTTTGACTTGAATATATATTTGATCACCTAAGGAGATTTTGGCTTATTTGGGGACATGTATTATGCTTTAACAGTAATCATCTATGCTGTCTCCGCCAGTCCACTCCAAGCCCTGCGCAAGTGTGAATTGCTTTTCTGCTCCTTCATCTGTAGAAAATGAACCCAAGTTTGTATGTAGATAATATCCATTTTCGTACGTTACTTTTACCAAAGCCAAAGGCTTAATTGATGAGGGGATAGCCGTGATAATAACAATCGCTTTATTGTCAACAGAAGCATATTTTACAATAGTGGATTTTCCATACTGATTTTCCGTAAAAATGGCATCTTCGCAGAGATTTTTCAAATAACATAAAATCGGATCACCATCAATTCTTTCTGGGCAACAAGAAAACTTGGTAGGCGTTTTCCAATTCATTTGTTTTGCCAATGGATTTAAAGAAGTCATAGCATCTGTTATGCTTTCGCTTTTCTCGTGCGATTGATAAATCCAATCCCCAATTTTAGAATTTGAGTTGTTGAATTTTGATCTAACTCCACCCCATCGCTTTACATTTTCTAAACAAGCTTTTCCCTCTTCAAGTGTAACTGTCCTCATCCAACTAAAATCGGGAGTGTCAAAAGCATCTCTATATTTTGATGGATTCTCTAAAAACTCATATATGCTTACACCTGTCCGATATTCTATTCTCTTTCGGGTAGCTTCATTGAGCACAACATTTTCAAGTCTTGTTATCCATCTTAAATTGTTCGGTCTGTTGTTTTGCCTATTCGTATCAATATGATCCACAATATGTTCTTTTGTTGGTGGCTCCCCATGAAATGCTAAAGCGACAATACGATGAACGCGAGCCGATGCAATTTCAAGATAACCGGTTTTTATGTTAGGTTTTCCAAAAGTCCACCCGTTATCAAGTTTTCTCACCCTTTGATTTGGACGAGACTTTCTTAATACCGCACCGTTATCCCTAACCAAATATTCTTCATCTTTATAGATGCAAGATTTTTCTTCTCTATAATCATTAATATCAACCATTTAGTGCTCCTTTTCTATCATTATACAAAATGTAATCTGTAGTAACATCAAAAAGCTTTGATAGTTTGATTAATGTATCTTGATCCATCCAGCGTTCGTCTTTTTCATAATGAGCATATGTGCTTGGCGCACACATAATCGCATTTGCAACCTCATGTTGAGTATATCCTTTTTCTACGCGCAATTCTTTTAGCCTTGTTTTCATTTTTCATCCTCCCGATCAAGAATGTAACAAAGCATATCATATGCAACATCTTTTTTTCCCTGTTTTTTGGACGAGTAGTTTCCCCACCAATAATCAGATTGCCCCTCTACATGACACTCACATCTCCATACAGGATTTCCGTCCTCATCATATGTTTCTGAAAAATCGTACCTCGGCTCTCCAATATAGCCCTTTTGATAGAGCTCCTGAAGCTGATTAATTGCTCTGTCTCGGTTAGGTTCACCTATTTCATCTATCCATGAAACCAACAAACCGTTTTCTTCAAGATATCGATATGCTTGCTCAGCTACAGCCATTCTTGATTTGCTTTTTGTTTCCCCCACAGCTTCAAATCCTCTTTCTAAAGGATATAGGCCTAATTGGCATCTGTATTTTCCTAAATCGTTATAGGTAAGACCAGCAGTAGGAAAATCAATTTTCCCATAGCAATATACGGGAATATTATGATGCTTTTTTTGATACCACTGTTGGAGTAATTCCACGTAATTGATTTGCTCATCAAAGCCATTTTCCAAATAAAAATTAGGGTCTAACATCAAGTCCACAACATTTGTTAAAGCATCCAAATCCCATTTTGAATCAAGTGCCACTGCACCAATAATCGCTTCAAAGAGATCTTCCTGTACCGACTCTTGCTCAAAGATTTGCTGCTCAATATCGCTTTTTCCCATAATCAGTTCATACTGAAAGCCATACATTCTAATTCGACTTGATAGCATCTCGCGACAAACGAGTTTTTTCTTAATTTCAGTCAATTTTCCTTCCCTGAAATCTGAAACAAATTCGTTGCAATCTTCACGAGGATCGTAATCATCATAGTCCTCTGCAAACGCTCCGTATTTTTCAGTGAGTAACTTTACGACAATTAAATCAAGAGCCTTATCGCCTATAAACTCTAAGACCTCATTGTCCTCGCCACCGTTCTCTTTTGAATAAGAACGTCTGACAAATGCCTGCTGCAACAAATCAGAATTTTTAAATACATATCCGATTTGTCCTTGAATAAATTTCAATGTTTCGTTGTTCATAATAAAAACAACCTCCTTATAGTAATTTCTACAAGAAGGTATAAGTATAGCCCGACAAAGCCCACGTATCCCGTGCGCTCCTATCGGGCACAAGTAATTAAAATGCGTTACATAAATCACTCTCATTTGACAGAGACCACTTGCATAGCCAAGGTCAAATACTCTTGTTTTATGTCCGGCCGTTTAAATACCTATACCGCCTTCCTGTGTTTATATTATATCACATCACAGTATCTTTGTCAATACTTTAAGGCTATCCATTTTGGACATAAAATTACGAAAAGAGCAGCAATCAGAATTATGATTGCCGCTTCTTCATGCCCCCCACGACCTTAAAACTCCGTCGCGTTTGCTTTCAAACTTGTCCTCTTCTTCTATTACTTCTCAATCTCGCCCTTCCAATCAAGGATGCCACCGAACTCCACGATGTTCGTGTATCCGAGCTTAACCAATTTTTCGGATGCCTCTTTGCTACGTCTGCCGCTGCGGCAGTACACCATAATGAGTTGTTCCTTATTTGGCAATTCAGAAATCTCGTCGGTTCCTATAGACTCATTGGGAACATTGACGGCATTTGGAATGTGTCCTGCCGCAAATTCATCGGGACGTCGCACATCAAGAATGATATAGCCCTGCTCTCGCTCCATCATGATCACAGCCTCGTCCATTGTGATTTGACGGTAACTATTCGTTTGACCTTGAGGCGCTGCGCATCCCGTCAGGAAAACCGCAGACAGCAAAAACGGTATCAGTTTTTTCAATTTCATAAATTAGTGCTCCTTTGTGGATAACTCTTTCGCTTTGTATTTATTATACCACAGTTTTTTCTTCTTTTCAACCACATTATGTAGGCGTGGAGATGGGATAAAACATGAATGAATGCAAAAATATTCGCTAAATTAAATGAAGACAGCTAAAAAAGCTCTAGGCGGAGCTATACCTAAATATGGACGGTAATTGATGTGGGAAATTCTATATTAAAAGATGAATTACTAAAACTAAATAAAAGACAACTGAAACTGTTTTATAGCGTGCTGGTGCATTATTGGTTAAAGAATAATTCTTTTATCAGTAAGCAGAACTTTTTCAATTTATGGTGCGAACTAAATGAGCTTTGCAGCGAAGTTGACGAGGGGTTCCCCGAACCTCATGATGATCATGAATTATTGAAATCTTATTGTCAGGAGCACCCATTCTATTTCATTGATATACTTGACACGGGGCTAGTAATAAAGCTCTTCTGTGAGCACTTAGATAACAAGATTGATATTCTTGCTAATGTGGTTAACAAACTCCGCACGGGAGGTTTGAGGACTGCATATGCGCGCTGTAACGAGGCTTTGGGAATGGCAGAAGACGTTGAAAAATTGGTTCTTGAAACAGAAGCGTACATCGGGTATTTTACTTAATTTTCTAATGGATAACACTAGACACTGCAAAGCAAAAAAGCATTGAACGGCCGGGTGGCTTATCAATGCTTTTTGTCATATATAGATACATTTATTAAGGGTGCGGGAAGAGGGAGAATTAAAAAGTCTGGGAGAAAAAGTAGTAATGTAATAGATGTTTTGATTATTAGAATGATTAGGTTATATAAATTATTATTTATTTTAATCATATATTAAAACTTGAAAAATCATAATTGATAAACAAGATAACGAAACGATCTAAAAAACGTACTTTTTCTCAACTTTTAATATATGTATATAAATTATAATAATAACTAACAAATTATAATCATATTAATATCATTTCTTATTACTTATTTTTCTCCTTAAATATACTCTCCCAATCATCAAAATCATATGCAAACTTGAATCTTACAAAACTTATCCAGACAGCATCTTGCACAAGTCTTTTGAATTCTTCCTCCGTTCCAACGCCCGAACCATAAAAACAATCATATACTAACCAGACCTTATATCCCTTCGCCAATAACATATATAAAGTATCGATATAAATACAAGATTCTACATAGAATATGAAATTATCATGTCTTGTCTCCCCCAAGACTGTCTCCATCGCACGTCTTAAGTTTTTCATATCATCATAAACCGCCTCTTTGTCAACCCCATCCTGAATCATACTGTCCCACGTATGATAAGCCAGTTTATTATCAGTACTATCAAAGTAAGCCCGAAAGAAAAGTTTTTTAACTGCCTCTCGTTCTAGTTTGAATTCCTCTTCAGAACAGTTAGAATCAGTTTCTCTATAGATTCTTTCGTAAAGATCAACATCATCTTTTAGCCAGCCCCCATAGTTAAGCGCGTAAGCTACTCTAGGAACAGAACTAGTTATATCTTCCTCGAACTCAAATCCATACTTAGCTATAACAGCATCTCTAAGTATTGCTTTAGTTTCACCATCGACGCTGTCATTATCTTTTTTAGCACTGCACAGTTTATTGGTTGCCCGAATGCCGATACCGACAATTGATTTTTTCGATTTAGATTTCTCTTTTTTAGGATTTTCATTCCAATGAAACTTGGGTTTGAATCTGATATGAAACTCGCTCTGATCTTTATAATAAGTAGAATTTATAGTTTCTGCCATTTGCTGATAAATCTTGAATCCCGGATAGTTCTCGTATAACATCTCATATAAATCGCTTTTAAACTGTGCTGGCTTCACCCCAGAAGGTCTTTTCAAATTCAACCTAGATTTGAAAAGAACGGAGTTTCGAAATTCTTTAGAATACACTTCTTCGCAACGTTTTTTATACTCTCGTGCCTGCTTTGAACTCAATACCTGTTGGTTCAGAATAATCATTTTAGGTATGT
>SVQS01000147.1 GCA_015065205.1 Oscillospiraceae bacterium | reverse complement strand
TCCTGCGCACGCCTATCTATTCGGCACATACTATCGGCCCCCGTCAGCTTGCACCGCACGACCGTTGGTGCGACCACATGGATATGGGCGAGCGCCGTTTCTCCTTCCGGATCACGGCGGATAAACACATTGACCGCGCGGCCCAAGCCTTTAACGAGGAGCCCTTCGCGCTCTCCTTCTTCCCCTCGGGTGAGGGCAAACGCCCCGACGACGCCATTACGCTTGACAACGAGAGAATTCTGCTCTCCTCAATGCGCAAAACCGACGACGGATATCAAATTACCCTTTATAACACAACCATCAAACCCGAAACCGTACACGTTTCTATCCCGATGCTCGGCTACGACGAGACATTGGAGTTTGGAAGATATGAGTTGAAGATTTTGGATATTTAACGAAATAAGAATTGTGGGGAAAACTTCTTGCAAGAAGTTTTCCCCACACCCCTTTCAAGAACTCTCGCACAAAACACATCCAAATAAAGTTGTTAGTGCACATACAGACAGTCGGCGCGAGGCGCAAGACCTCGCTTTGGCTGCCGCAAGCGGCTAGGCACCTCCAAGACCCTATCCGCTAAGGAAGTTAATTAGAATCAAAAAACCGCCGAGAGAAACAAAACGGTAACTCTCGGCGGTGTGTTTGTGTTTTGATCAAATACAGATATATGCTCCTATTACTTTGCTTGTGTTTTCGTCGTATTTGATCCAGCCATGTTTAATTGCTTGATCCAACACAAGATTTCTTGCCAGCATACTGTTCCTGCAGGCAAAATAGCACATCCGTTCATCGTTTTTGAACAAAGGCGGAAGCGAATCGGCAGTAAGCTTAAATGCAAAATTTTTGGCATCAGAGATAATACGCTTGATTTCCTCGGCAATTTGGGCAATCTCCTTAAAGGCACAAGCAACCGTATCAATTTCCGACTCGGAGAACTTATTTACAATTTTGATCTCTTCCATGTTGAATACCACGATTACAGGTTCGTATCTTTCATCTCTCTTTCGAACATATCCATACTTCAAAAGCTTATCGAGCAAAGCTTGACTGCACTGTTCCCATTTACCTTCTGCCACTAATTTTAAAGCGTTTGCTTCCTCGGGGCTAAGATGGGAGGGCGTATTACTTTCAATGTTTTTGTAATTGAACTTATATTGGCTAAAAGGAACAGAAGAACCCATGGCACCATGCAGTCCCACCCAAGGAAGATACGGGATATCTGCGCCCTGATATCCGACAATATCCCATCTTCCGTTATCCGGACGTTTGGTGTATTCAAATTTTCCGTCACCTTCTGTACGAACGAATGTATCAAACACCGCCATTAAAAGAACCCATTTCGCATCCTCGTATGTTGTGTACTTACCGTAATAGGAAATTCCACTTGCCTCGCACACCTTTGAAAACTGATCAATAAATTGCTCAAAGAGAGTGGTAAGTCTTTCGGCAACGCCACTATTATAGTACCAAATTTTTTCTTGCACATCTTTACCGATAATGGGAAAGGATGTTTCATATTTGTTTTCACGCTTAACCAAAAAGGTTTGCTTTGTTAAATATTCCAACTCATCTTCCATATAAGGAAGCGCGACGCCAAGCTCTATAGAAAGCTCTTCTGCAGTTGATGGGTTTCCATAAGCTTCCAGAAAAATATTCTTATACATTGCATGTTGAAGAATACTCCAAGGCTGACCGCTATCTCCAAAAGCACTGCAGCTGTTGGTGAATGTAATCTCTTCCGGCTTATAACTTCTTTTTCCAAATTCTCTTGCCATATTCATACCTTCTTTCAAAATTTCTCGCGCACGGAAAAGTCGGGACTTGACCGTGTTTTCGGGGAGTGAGAGGGCTGATGCAATTTGGCGAATGCTCTTGTTTTCGATGTAATAGGCAACGACAATGTTGCGATAATCGCTTTTGATGAACGCCAGCTCTCGCCGAAGCAGAGACATTTGCTCCGCGTGTATCATTTCATCAAGGATATTCTCGCTTGTGTCTTCGATTTCATAATCGCCGATGTCGGAACCACTTACCGCCTCTTGTCGGCGGTGCTTTTCGTTTGCCCAACCGGCGTAGCAGTTGCGCGCAATTTGCCATATCCACGCCGAAAAGCTTGTGGGAATTGTTCCTTTGTTTAAAGAACCGATGATTTGGAGCGCGATCTCCTGTGTCAAGTCCTCTGCCTCTATCTGATTTCCCGTCTTTTTGAGACAGAAATAGAAGAGTTTTTCCATGTAACTCTCGGCAAACTCTTGAATCATCCGCTCGCGCAGCTCGTTCGCTTCTTGCATTTTTTCACCTCCTTCGCTCATATAGTGTGGCATTTTGAAATTTGGTTGCATGGATTTTGAAAAAATCTTCTATATTTTTTCGGGAGGAGCAAGCCCCTCCCCTACGATGTAAATAATCATTCTTAGGTAGGGGAACGCCTTGGTGATCCCGCACCACTGGAAAACAACTCTCTTAGCGGATAGGGTTAGTGGTCCCTAGCCGCTCGCGACAGCAAAAGCGCGCCACTTGGCGCGCACCGACTGTCTGTCCGCAAACTAACGACTCTATTTAGATATATTTTTGCGAAAGTTTTTGAAAGGGGTGCAGGGGAAAACTTTTTTCAAAAAGTTTTCCCCTGCTTCTCTTTTAATCCTCCACGCGCTCTCCGAGAATGTTGCGGTACTTTTGATAAAAGCTTTCAAAGTAGCCGCCGTCGAGGGCTTCGCGAATCTTGCGGGTGAGGTTGTTATAGAAGTACAGATTATGTGTAACCGCCAGCGTCATGCCAACGGTCTCCTTGGCTTTGAGGAGATGACGAATATAGGAGCGGCTGTAATTTTTGCAAGCGGTGCACTCGCATCCCGCGTCGATCGGGCGGTCGTCAAGCGCGTATTTTTCGTTGGTGAGGTTCATTTTGCCGTGCCAGGTGAACACGTTGCCGTGGCGCGCATTACGCGTAGGCATAACGCAATCGAAGAAATCCACACCGTAGTGGATCGCTTCGAGAATGTTGCAAGGCGTGCCAACACCCATAAGATATCTGGGCTTGTCCTTGGGCATATACGGCTCAACTGCATCGATAATGCGATACATATCCTCGGTTGCCTCGCCTACGGCAAGACCGCCAATGGCATACCCTTCGCAGGGAACCTCGGAGATCATCTTCATATGCTCAATACGCAGATCCTCATACGTGCCGCCTTGATTGATGCCAAAGAGCATTTGGTTGCGGTTGATGGTATCGGGGAGCGCGTTGAGACGGTCCATTTCCTCGCGGCAGCGAACCAGCCAACGGTAGGTGCGCTCCATACTCTGCTTGCAGTACTCGTGAGGCGCGGGGTTTTCGACGCACTCGTCAAACGCCATAGCAATGGTGGATGCGAGGTTGGATTGAATCTGCATACTTTCCTCGGGCCCCATAAAAATGCGAGCTCCGTCGAGGTGAGAGCGGAATTCTACGCCCTCTTCGGTAATCTTACGCAGCTTTGCAAGTGAAAAGACTTGAAATCCACCACTGTCGGTCAGAACAGGACCTTCCCAGTTCATAAACTTGCGCAAACCGCCCATTTGGCGAATGAGCCCGTCACCCGGACGAACGTGCAGATGGTAGGTATTGGAGAGCTCGACCTGACAGTCGACCTTTTTGAGCTCCATCGTATTGATGCCGCCCTTGATGGCACCGCACGTGCCCACGTTCATAAACACGGGCGTTTGAATGTCACCGTGCACGGTGTGCAACACACCGCGGCGCGCGCGACCTTCGGTCTTTAAGACCTCAAATTTGTTGATTGACATATTGATCCTTTCCGGTAGCAAAAATACAGTTTGCCCCTTGCTTGATTTTACTTTTGTTGATGTTTGTCGCAAAAACTGAATACGGTATCTCTGAAATGTGATTTTTTTGACTCGGGAAAATTTCCGGTTCTTATAATAACGGGTGTTTCGATATCAGTAGCGCAGAATATAAGACGGTAGTATTCTTCAGGATTGCGATACTGCGTGCCCGTTGCTTCGCATACGTATTCCGATAGATCCTTCCACGCAATTTCCAAGCCCTTGCCAAATATCCTTTTCTCGTGGATGCCGGTGTCGTCAAAACAGATGGCATATCGCAATACCTTGTTGCGAAACCCGGTAAACAACCAAACAAGATATACAACTGTTAAAACTGACAATTCGATCCACGTCCACAAATCATCGGGCGTGTCATACAAAATTGAGACAGCTATAATTGGAAATGCAATGGCAAACATTATACCTGCTATCGTTTGTGGGATGGTGGTTAATTCAATTTTTTGCGGATAAATTTGTAATTTCATAGTTTTTTCTTTGATGTTAAAAATGATCAATGAAGACGTAGCACACAGTTCAGGTGTACCCGTCGAATAATAAACTTAACGAAAACGAAAACAACTCTTTTTCGAATGAATTGAAGTGCGAGTCTCCTGTAAGGCTCCCTCCGGGAGGGAGCTGTCGAGCGTAAGCGAGACTGAAGGAGCCTGCGTGTACAAACGCAAAGTACTCGTTTTACGGCGAGCACTACTCTAAAATGCCGCGGGCTCCT
>SVQS01000007.1 GCA_015065205.1 Oscillospiraceae bacterium | reverse complement strand
AGCCCCAAGCTTTTGCCAAGTACCTTTGGCTCTGTCACTTGTCGGATAAGCGAAATAACAAGGTAAAGAATGAGCAACCCAAAGCCAAGATAAAACTGTTTTTGCAACAACATAACAATTCCCCACGGGATAAGAATGGTTCCCACCCCGATGATGGGTAACATATCTGCAAGGGCTATCAAAAATGCAAGCAGGAAGGCATACTCCACCCGTAAAACCCAAAAACCAACGAGCAAGAGCGCAAAGGTGATGAAAAGAAGCAAACCGTACGCTTTGACGTATTTACGCAACACGTCGCGCAAACTCTCTCTTACCTGTGGCAATTTTTGTTGCCATTTTCTTGGCAAGAAAGAACCTAAAGTGCGCGTAATCGATACTCCGTCTGTGCAAAAATAAAAGCAGGCGACCACACTCACAACCAAAAAGAAAAGCACCGAGGGAAGTGCCGAGAAGAGAGACGCGGCGAGGTCGGGCAAGCGTGAAGCAAGCGAGGAAAGTATGTTCCCCACCATTTGCATCACGCCGTCATAAAACGCTTGTGTGCTTCCATTCTCGCCTGCTGAAAAAAATCCAAAACGCGTTCCTATCCCTTCTACCCATAGCATTAAAGAGTCCATTGCATCAAAAATACCGCCGTCCGAGAGAAGACGCTCGATAAGGTTTCCGAGTTCTTCAATTAGACAAACGCTACCGATCCAAAGCCCCCATCCACCAAATCCAAACACCAAAAGGAGCAAGAGCACCGCACACAGTCCGCGCGGCAGGCGCATTTTCTTTGATATTTTATTTGCCACGGGACGAATCATCCATGCAACAGCATACGCCAACAAAAACGGCAAGAGTAGCGGCAAGGCATAGCGAAAAGACAGATAAAGCAACGCTCCTCCTGCTAAAACGGTTATCAAAATTGCCGCTACACGCTCCCAACGAATTTCTCTCATTCCTGTTCTCCAATCGTTTTTTGTTACTATCATATCCGTCCTATTTGTAAATTATTTCGCAACGCGCGCGAAAGACTTGACAAATGCACATTTTTTTGTTACAATTTTGAAAGAAAGAACAGAAAGAGGTACTTTATTATGGGTAAAAAAACTTCCAAAAACAAACAGCAAAAAAGCGCACAGGAAAAGCTTGCGCTGAAAAAACAAAAACAAAAGCAAGAAAACATTAAATTTGCCGTTATTACTGCGGCGATCATACTCGTCATTACAGTGACGATCGTTCTCACCGTTATCCTAACCCGTCCCTATAATTATGTTATTATGACGGTAAGCTATACCGATAACAACAACCAAATGCACACAGGCGACATTGTTATCGAGCTTGACTCTTCCGCCGCCCCCATCACGGTTGATAATTTTAAAAACCTTGTTGAAAGCGGATTTTATGAGAATCTTTCTTTCCACCGCGTAATCAAAGACTTTATGATTCAGGGCGGTGCTCCCGCCACCGGAACAGATGTTGCAAGCATCAAGGGCGAATTCTCCGAGAACGGTGTCAACAACCCCCTCAAGCACGAGCGCGGCGTTATTTCGATGGCACGTGCGGATGATCCAAACTCTGCTTCCTCTCAATTCTTTATCGTTCACAAAACCAGCCCTCACCTCGATGGCAAGTATGCCGCATTCGGTCACGTCATCAGCGGTATGGAATACGTTGACGGCATTGCGGAAATGTCCACAAACGCAAGCGACAAGCCCATAAAGGATGCTATCATCGTTTCAGCAACGCTATCGAAAAAGCCTTAATTTTTATGCTTTTAATCATTACCGACCGCGAGGGGTGGGCTTCCCGCCTCTCGCCCGTTCTTTTAGAGAACGGTATTTATCATTTGTGCGTTTCCCTATCGTTTGGGGCGTTTATTTGCGAACATGAGGATACGGGTGCTGTCATTTTGGATTGTGTCCCTTCGCTTTCAAGAGGCGAACACATTTGCGCAGACCTCAAGCAGAGATACCCGAATATGCCCATAGCGATCGTCGCTTCTCCCAAATCGATTGTAAATGCACGTGCAGATGCGATTTTGCGGGATGGAAACCTCAATACGTTGTGCGAAAACATCCTCTCTCTTTGTCGCGCAAACGGTTGGACATTTGCACCTCTGAGCACATACTATTTGCGTTTGGCCCCACCCGATTGCGCGGAATATATGGGACTGTCGCTCTCGCTCTCCCCCGCGGAATTTCGCATTCTGCATTGCATCTTTTATCATTCACCAAGACCTACAAGCACAGAATTGCTCGTCGCGCTTTCGGCAGGCGAAGGCGCAAAAAACGAAACCGCGCTTGCGGTTCTCATTCACCGCATCAACCAAAAAGCCGCCGAAATCGACCCACGTCCGCTCATTGTCAATGAGTATGGCAAAGGGTATCGCATTAGGGATGGCCTCATATAGCAAAACCCCGACAGATTTTTTAGTCTGTCGGGATTTTTAATAAAATCAAGTTATATGTTTTTTTCCATTTCGTCGGTAGGACCATAGTCTATTCGCCAATCGAGATACGAAGCCAAAACACCACATCCTGTACAACGACTACCAATATACACCCACTTTGCATCTCCGTTTTCTCTGCGTATAAACCCCACTTTTACATTATGCTCTTTGGACATTTTACACACAGCGCACTTACGCAATCTCGGGTTTGCATCTTCCCATATTTCTTCGCAATCTAACAAAATTTTCTTTTCCCCACATTTAGGGCACTTAACCTGAATTGCTCCCTCATTAGAATCAATACGCAGCAACAGCGCCTCACTCCCACAGGAGCGACATATTACGGATTTTATATCTATGTCGGGAATCTCTATGTATTCTTTCAAAAATTCATCAATATCATCTGCGCAGTCACCATACCAATATTTTCTTGATTTATCAACCATATAAAATCCTCCTTGCTCACAAGTTTCTTTTTGGTATCGCAAATTTTATATCAAATACACTAAATGTGATTAATCATCTTAAAATTCCGCACAACATTATGAAAGGCTCCCTCCGGGAGGGAGCTGGCGCCGAAGGCGACTGAGGGAGCCCGCGTACATTAAGATATTTTAGTTGCGCAGGCTCCTTCCACCGCTATCGCGGTCCCCCTCCCTCTCGGAGGGAGGCTTTTTTGTTAAACGCTATTCGCGTTCATTTCGCTTTTGTGTTAAGGTTGAGCGATAAGGTTAACAAGCACCTCAACCATTTTGTGCATCGATTTAACGGGAATATATTCGTGCACACCGTGGAAGTTTGCTCCACCCGTGGAAAGATTGGGACACAAAATTCCCATATAGGAAAGGCGCGCACCGTCGGTACCACCGCGAATGGGCATTGTTATTGGTTCAACCCCTGCCGCGCGCATGGCTGCTTCAGCGTTTGTGATGAGTGACATCTTTTCCGCGATCTTCTCTTTCATATTGTAGTAGCTGTCACGCATCTCGAGAACAAAACGTCCCTCTCCCCAAACAGCGTTCAAATAGTCACACAAACGAGCGAGAAACGCTTTTCGTGCTTCAAATTTGGCTCTGTCGTGGTCACGAACGATCAAAGAAACCGTCGCGGTCGTCTCATCGCCCGCGAAGTCGCAAACGTGATAGAAGCCCTCATACCCCTCGGTATGCGCAGGCGTTTCTGCCGGCGGTAACATCGAAAGAAATTGGTTTGCCATGAGAACTGCGTTTTTCATAATGCCCTTTGCTGAACCGGGATGCACATTTAAACCGTGTACTGTCAACTTTGCTCCTGCGGCATTGAAGTTTTCGTATTCGATTTCTCCGATTTCGCCACCGTCAACGGTATAAGCCTCTCTTGCGCCAAAGCCGTCTACGTCAAAGTGGTCGGCGCCGCAACCGATCTCCTCGTCGGGTGTGAATGCGATTTGCACCGCGCGGTGCGAAATTTCGGGATGTGCTATAAGATATTCACAGGCGCTGATAATTTCGGCAATACCTGCCTTATCATCGGCACCGAGAAGTGTTGTACCATCGGTAACAATGAGCTCCTCGCCAACGTAACGCCCCAGCGAGGGATAAACGACAGGGCTCATTACACCACCGCTTTCAAGAACAAGATCTCCACCCGCGTAGGTAACGATGCGCGCTTTGATGTCGGCACCGCTGACAGCACACGAGGTATCCATATGTGCGATCAAACCAAGAGGTTCGAGATGCGCACAGTCGGGCGTTGCGGGAAGCGTGGCGTAAACATAGCCGAATTCGTCAATGCGAGCGTTTGTCAGTCCCAAAGACTCCAATTCGCGAACAAGGAACTCGCCAAGCACACGTTGATTGGGCGTGCTCGGTACAGTGCCCGACGTTTCACTAGACGTGGTGTCAAAGGCTACATATTTCAAAAAACGATCAATAACGCTCATACGGTCTCCTTAAAATGCCCAGTTGCCGTTCTCGAATACGGGAACACGACGGCCGTCGCGCGTGATGGCGGTGATGGAAAGATCCTTTGTGCCGATCATAAAGTCAACGTGGATCATCGAGTCGTTAATGCCCTTTTCGTAGCACTCTTTGAGAGTGTACTTATCGTAATCCTTGAGGGTGTTGGTAAAGCCGTGACCCATTGCAAGGTGGCAAGATGCATTCTCATCAAAGAGCGTGTTGTAGAACAAAATTCCCGAGTTGGAAATGGGACTATCGTAAGGAACAAGTGCACATTCACCAAGATAAGCTGCGCCCTCATCCATAGAAACCATTTCTTTGAGGAGTGCTTCGCCCTTTTCGGCACCAACTTCAACAGCCTTGCCGTCCTCAAAGCGCATCCAGAAGTTTTCAATCAACTGTCCTTGATAAGAGAGGGGCTTGGATGAATAAACGATACCGTCGGCAACACCTTTTTTAGGAGAAATGAAAACTTCCTCAGAAGGGATGTTGGGGTTGAATACGATGCCGCTGCCCTGTGCAGCCTCATCGCCGCCGCAGAAAAGCGCATCTTCAATCATGCCAACGCGCAGGTCTGTACCGTTGGATGCCTTGTATTCAAGCGTTTCGATGCCGAGATTGTTGAGATATTCACAACGTGCGGCAAGATCGGCATTGTGAGCCTCCCAAGCAGCAATGGGATCCTCAAGCGCACGAGAGGTGTAAAGAATAGCCTCCCACAGCTTTTCAATAGCGGCATTCTTCTTCTCACCCGGGAAAACCTTTTTTGCCCACTCCGCTCCGGGAACGGCGGCAATACACCATTGATATTTGTTCTCCATTTGGTCGCGATAGGGCTTGATAATCTTATATCTTGCCTGCATTGCCTTTGCCATTTTTTCCTGGTTAACGCCTGCAAGACCGTCGGGATCGTCACTTTCGAGATAGATCATAACGGGCAAAGTATCAACACGGTGCTTGATTTTGGCAACCTCCCACTCTTCAACAGTGGAGAGCGTTTTGAGAGACGCTTTCTTTTGGGTGACCTTGGTAATGGGCTGATAGCTCCACTCCACACTAACCTTGCGTGCGCCAAGCGCATAGCACTCCTCTACTACCATACGAACGAAATCGGGCTGATCGAGGGATGCGAGAATCATAACGTCCTGACCCTTTTGCACGTTGCCACCCATTTTGGCAATCAGCTTTGCGTAATTTCTCAAAATTGATTTTTTCATAATTTATCCTTTCTTTGCCAAAAAACGCATTTGTTTCGTTAATTAAAAAATTGTTTGCCAATGAAATAGTAGCATCCGTCACAATCCATAACTACACACCATGTAGCAAAATCGCCTTGTTCCTCGGCAACCAAAGCAACTTCGGTTCCGGCCTCAAGCGTCTTAACAACAGCATCCGTCACATCGGGGGTAACATAACAATTTGCAAAACTTGTTACAATAACAGTCTTGGGGGAAACCGCGATGAATTGGGGATATTGAGCTATTACATCCTCCAATGTAAGGGTGCGAATTCCGTCGGGATCAGAGGTCAAGTAGTCCAACGCTTTACCACCGACGAACCCACGGATAGTCTTTTCGATTTCGTCAACCTTTTCGGTATATTCAACGATGAACCATTGAACGCCATCTACCTCGCCGGTTGCCAAAACCTTGAGGGGTTGAATCGTATCAGGAGTTATTCCGGATTGAAGAACGGAAAGATGGTTTTCCTGTCCGTCCTCTGGAAAGACAGGCGTAGAGCGGATAGTGATAGCTGACTCTCGTAAAACATACATCGTCTTTTCATCGATTCTCGTGAAAGTCGGATAAGTCTCAAGCAAATCTTCCAAAGTTGTGTCTTCCTTTACATAAGAAAGGTAGTCAAAGAGAACGTAGCCAACCAGGTAAGTGGTAGGCTCTCCGGGGGCATTTGGAAGAAGCTCAACAACTACGTAGGCCCATTCCTTGCCGTCAACGGTACCGGTTTTGAGCACTTTTATGGAATCGCCCTTCTTGAGCGCCAAAATGCCATCGGAGCTAGTATTGGGAGCCTTACGGAAATATACGCTTTCAACACCGCTGACATACATTGTGGGAGTGCCGTTTACAGCGGAGAATTTGTCCTTGTGAATGGAGTCATCATTGGGGTCGATTACTTTGGTTTCGGAAAGACAAGAGGAGTGAACATAATATAGCTGCTCTACACCGTTTCTATCAATAAATTTGACCCTATACCACACACCGTTAGTAGCAACTACAGTAACCTCGTCGTTGAGTTTATACGCACCAACAACGGCAGAAAAATCAGCGCTGGTGGGATAGGGACGAACGTTAATGGTATTGGCATTGGCGTGCATAATTTTGGAGCCGCCCGCAATGTCTTCAAAGTCGCTGCCGGTAATGTTGATTTCGGTAACGGCTGCCTTTAAGACATATCCTTGCTTGCCATCGTACTCTACGTAATACCAAGAGGTGCTTTGCTTTGTGCAATGCAGCTCGGTTACCTTCGCGATATCAGCCAAAACAGTGCTATTACTATCTGCTTCTTGGTATAGATTAACCTCACTGATGGTATATACGAATTTGTCTACATCTTGCCACACCACACCAGGCGGAGTAATCGGATTATCAGGCGCGGTTGTTCCCGTATCTCCTTCGGGAGTGGTCGTCTCCTCGGGAGTGATCGTCTCTTCGGGAGTAGTCGTCTCTTCGGGAGTTGTCGTCTCTTCGGGAGTTGTCGTCTCCTCGGGAGTTGTCGTCTCTTCGGGAGTGGTCGTCTCTTCGGGAGTTGTCGTCTCCTCGGGAGTTGTCGTCTCCTCGGGAGTTGTCGTTTCTTCGGGAGTTGTCGTCTCCTCGGAAGTTGTTATTTCTCCGGATGTGGTTACCTCTTCGGAAGTAATTGTACCATTGTCAAATGGCAAGTTGCTCAAAATTTCATCGCAAGATGTAGTTAAAAGAATGGTGGCTACCATCAAACAAACCAACGCCGTGAGTTTGAATGTTCTTCTCATTTTCTTTTCTCCTATCTTTGCCGTATACAGCAATAAAGTTTTATAGATGCCATTAGTATATCACATTTTTCCGCGCCTGCCAAGTCTATCCTTGAAAAAAGTTGCAAAAATCGGGGAAAATCTTGCGTTTTATATTGACTTTTGCAAAAAAGTGTGCTATTATATATGTTGTAAATTCATTATTTGGAGGGTTTCCATTATGAAGCATATTCAAACTATTGAAACTCGCAACCTTTGCGAAAGCGCAAAGAACGGCGGTTGCGGCGAATGCCAAACCTCTTGCCAATCTGCTTGCAAGACCAGCTGCGGTATCGCTAACCAACAGTGCGAGAACACCGAGAAGTAAGATTTTCTCACTAAAAACGCCGCCAAATTGGCGGCGTTTTTAATGCCTTCCCTAAGGCACATTTTCACGCAATCAAAGGAGTTTTACATATATGGTACATCAATACAAGCTGGGCGGATATAACATCGTTCTTGATTCCTGCTCGGGCGGCGTTCACGTAGTGGATGAGGTGGCTTACGACATCATCACGCTCTACCGAGAAAAGAATCGCGAAGAAATCATTGCCGCAATGAATGAAAAATACGCATCTTATGAAGATATTTCAAAAGAAGATATCGAAGAGTGCTACGACCAAGTCACCTCGCTTTGTGAGAGTGGCAAGCTCTTTTCCCCCGACACCTTTGAGGGTATGGCGGGACACTTGAAGGAAAAAACCTCGGGCGTTATCAAGGCACTCTGCCTGCACGTGGCGCACACCTGCAACCTCAACTGCTCCTATTGCTTTGCAAGCCAAGGCAAGTATCACGGTGACAGAGCTGTGATGAGCTTTGAGGTAGGCAAACAAGCTCTTGATTTTCTTGTTGCCAATTCGGGCACACGTCGCAATCTTGAAGTCGACTTTTTTGGCGGTGAACCCCTGATGAACTTTGACGTTGTCAAGCAGCTCGTAGCATACGCGCGCGCCATTGAGAAAGAGAAAGGCAAGAATTTCCGCTTTACCCTTACCACAAACGGTATGCTCGTTGACGATGACGTCATCGATTTTGCCAACCGTGAGTGTCACAACGTTGTTCTCAGCCTTGACGGCAGAAAAGAGATCCACGACCGCTATCGCGTAGACTACGCAGGCAGGGGTAGCTGGGAGCAGATCGTTCCCAAGTTCCAAAAATTTGTAAAAGAACGCGGCGGCAAGGGTTACTATATGCGCGGCACGTTTACACATGCAAACCCCGATTTTCTCAAGGATATTCAAACAATGCTCGACCTCGGCTTTACTGAATTGAGTATGGAGCCCGTTGTTTGCGCCCCCGGTGACCCCTCGGAATTGACACAAGAGGATCTCCCCATCGTCCTCGACCAATACGAAAAACTTGCAGAGCTGATGCTTGAACGCGACCGCGAGGGACGTCCGTTTACCTTCTATCACTATATGATCGACCTGACTGGCGGACCTTGCATCTACAAACGCATCTCGGGCTGCGGTTCGGGAACCGAATATATGGCAGTCACCCCTTGGGGCGATCTTTACCCCTGCCACCAATTTGTTGGTGAGGAAAAGTTCAAGCTCGGTGACATTTGGAACGGTGTAACCAACAAGCCTATTCAATGCGATTTTGCAAATTGCAATGTCTACGCGCGCCCCGACTGCCGCGACTGCTGGGCAAAGCTTTATTGCTCGGGCGGTTGTGCCGCAAACGCCTACCACTCAACGGGTAGCGTAACGGGCGTTTACAAATATGGCTGCGAGCTCTTCCGCAAGAGAATGGAATGTGCCATTATGGTGGAAATCGCACGCACGCTCTCAAAAAACGAACAATGAAGAACGTAAAAACACCTATTTGCGATTTTGTCAATCGCTATGCAAAGAGCAACACCGAAAGATGGCATATGCCCGGTCACAAGGGGGCAGGCACGCTTGGCGTAGAAGCGTTTGACATCACAGAGGTAGCAGGCGCAGACTCCCTTTATGAGGCAGACGGCATTATTCGCGAGAGCGAAGAGATTGCCTCAACTCTGTTTGATGCGCACACGTTTTATTCCACCGAAGGCTCGTCTCAATGCATTCGCGCAATGCTTTATTTGGCATTGTTGAAGGCGCGCAATGAAAAAAAGCCCCCTCTCGTGTGGGCGGCACGCAATGCACACAAGACATTCCTTTCTGCCGTAGCACTCCTTGATATAGACGTGGAATGGCTATACGGTAGCGACAAAGAGAATTATCTTTCTTGCACACTTTGTCCTACAGAAATAGAACAAGCCCTCAAAAATGCGGACGTATTGCCCATAGCAGTCTATTTGACCTCGCCTGATTATCTTGGAAATATTGCAGATATCTCGGCACTTGCCGCTGTTTGCCACCGCTATGGTGTGCTCCTTTTGGTGGACTGCGCACACGGCGCCTATCTCAAATTTTTGCCGACTTCCCTTTACCCCACCGACCTCGGTGCAGATATGTGCTGTTCATCGGCACACAAAACACTCCCCGTGCTCACGGGTGGCGCGTATTTGCATCTTGCAAAAAATGTTGACACCAATCTGCTTTCCGCCGCAAAGGATGCTTTGGCACTCTTTGGCTCGACCAGCCCATCTTATCTCATTTTGCAATCGCTCGATGCGGCAAACGCTTATTTAGCAGAAGAGTGCCGCGAGAATCTCATCCGCGCGACCGCACGACTTGATGAATTGAAAGTTCATCTGCAGTCAAGCGGATACACTTGCGTGGGAAATGAACCCCTCAAAATCACACTTGCACCAAAGTCTTTTGGCTATACGGGTACAGAAATTGCAACACATCTGCGAGAAAACGGCATCGAATGTGAATTCGCCGACAACGATTTTGTTGTCCTAATGCCAGACACTGATGTTGGCACGAATGAGCTCGCGCACCTCGAAATGGTCTTGACGTCTCTTTCCAAAAGAGAACCTATCACCAACACTCCCCCCACACCTGCAAAAGTGGAGCGCGTAATGCGAGTGCGCGAGGCACTTCTCTCCCCTGCCAAAACGGTTGCCGTTGAGGACAGCATTGGTCGCATTTTGGCATCACCAAGCGTTTCCTGCCCACCTGCCGTTCCGATTGTAGTATGCGGTGAGAGAATCGATGCGGCCGCCGCGGAAGCGTTTGCTTATTATGGCATTGAAAAATTGCGTGTGGTAAAAGAGTAAGGTAAATTCAAAATTGAGAAAACATCTTGATTTTTCAAACGAACTGTGCTATTCTATAAACAGAAACTATGAAAGGAGAACCTGTTATGCGTATTCAAGAATCGGGAGAAATGTATCTCGAGACCATCCTGCGTCTTTCTCAAAAATCGGGACACGTTCGCGCCATTGACGTGGGCGAAGAAATGGGTTACTCCAAGCCCTCTGTCAGCCGAGCGATGAGCCTGCTCAAGCAAGGCGGATATATCGTGATTAACAAAGACGGTGGCATTGTCCTGACCGATGCGGGCCGCACGATTGCCGAAAAAATCTATGCGCGCCACACACTCTTGGCAAACTTTTTAACCTCTATCGGCGTTGACGAAGAGACCGCCGCCGAGGACGCCTGCAAAATGGAGCACAGCATCAGTGACACATCTTTTGAGGCGATTAAAAAACTTACTGAAAAGAATAACATACTCTAAAAATAAACCGCGGAATTGCCAAAACAATTCCGCGGTTTTTGTTTACCATATAAACAATTTTAGGATAACATCTCCAAAATTTCGGTGGCGTTGGTGTCGGGCTTAACCTTTGGCATCACTGCTTCAATCTTGCCCTCGGCATCAATGAGATAGGTCGAGCGAACCACACCCATAGAAACCTTACCGTAGTTCTTTTTCTCTTGCCAAACGCCGTAAGCCTCGATTGCTGTGCGGTCGGGATCGGAGAGCAGAATGAAAGGCAATTCGTACTTCTCGGCAAACTTTTGGTGGGATGCCACACTATCGCGGCTGATGCCGATAACGACTACATCACGCGCTTCAAATTCCTTGTACGCACCTGCAAACGCACACGCTTGACGGGTGCAACCGGGCGTGTTGTCGCGCGGATAAAAATAGAGCACAACGCGCTTTCCCAAGAAGTCGGAAAGCGAGACGGCATTTCCGTCTTTGTCAAAGAGTGTAAAATTGGGGGCTTTGGTTCCTATTTGCAGCATAGTGGTAGTCTCCTTTGTTTTTATTTTGATGGCATACGGCGAATAAGGTCTCCACCGTTTTGTTTGAGCCAACGGTCATATTGCTTGTAATTGGGACATACGCGCAGGACTTCGTTGTAGAATTCTTTGGAATGGTTCATATGTTTGAGGTGGCAGAGTTCGTGAACGATAACACTATCCATCACCTCGGTGGGCGTGAGCAGTAAGAGACAGTTGAAATTGAGATTCTTTTTGCCGCTACAGCTTCCCCACTTGGTTTTTTGATGGCGAATGGCTATGCGATTGTAATCTACACCAACAAGAGAGGCGTAATGCGCGACACGGGGTGGAATAATTTGACGTGCGCGCTCGGTCAAAAGATGTATTCCCTCATCGGTGATAGTAGGCCCACTCGGTGTTTTAGAAAACACGGCAAGCTTTTTGTTGATCCACTCGCGATGCTTTTCAACAAACGCGGAAATCTCCTCACGTGTCATGGCGCGTGGCGCGCGGACGATGACCTCGCCCGCCTTGACTTGTAAGGCAACCGTTTTGCGGTCGCTCCTGATAATGCGGTATTGCATAACGGCTCCCCTCTGTTTTGTTCGGGACGATCGTCCCGAACAAAGTGAAATATTTTGCTCTTGCAAAATGTGAAATAATCCGCGTGGCGGATTGTGAAATATTTGCTACGCAAATGTGAAATGTTTGCTTACGCAAACGTGAAAAAATTAGTTGGTTCGTTTTTCCTTGAAAAATCAACTCTCTTAGCGAGCATGACTCGTTCGCATCGCAGGCTCCCACCACCGCTATCGCGGTCCCCCTCCCTCCCAGAGGGAGACTTAAGGAGCGACACCACAAATCAACTCTCTTAGCGGATAGGGTTAGTGGTCCCTAGCCGCTCGCGGCAGCAAAAGCGAGGGTTCCCCTCGCGTCGACTGTCCGTCCGCACAGCACGGACTTTTCTTTTTAACCTACTGTTAGAAAGTTTTTGAAGGGGTGTGGGGGAACTTTTTGCAAAAAGTTCCCCCACAATCGCATCCTCTACTATTCCTCTCCCAAAACGCTTTGAGCAGCGGACATAATGCCAATACGGCCGCTCTCGTAGGTAAGACCGCCTTGGAAGAAAGCGGTATAGGGAGCGCGCAGGGGTCCGTCGGCGGAGAGTTCAATAGAGCTTCCCTGCACGAAGGTGCCTGCCGCCATAATGACTTGATCACCGTAGCCGGGCATTGCCCAAGGCTCGGGGGTAACGTAGGCATCGACAGGTGAGCCTGCCTGAATTCCGCGACAGAATGCGCAAAGTCCTTCCTCGGTGCCCATAATGACGGATTGAATGATGTCGTGGCGTTCCTCATTCCAACGAGGTTCTACCACATAGCCGAGTTTTTCAAACATATACGCCGCAAGATGCGCGGTTTTGAGTGCTTGCGCGGTGGTGTGAGGAGCGAAGAAGAGCCCCTTGAACATCGATTTGTTTTGTCCCAGCGTAGCACCTGCCTCGGCACCAATGCCAACAGAAGTCATACGGTAGGAAGCAAGCTCAACCGCACGGCGCGTGCCTGCAAGATAACCACCCGTTTCTGCCATTCCGCCACCGGGGTTCTTGATAAGAGAACCGATAACAAGATCGGCACCAACGGCACAGGGCTCGCGTGTTTCCACAAATTCGCCGTAGCAGTTGTCTACGACTACAAAGGTCTCGGGGCTGATATTCTTGACAAACTTAACAAGCTCGCCAATTTCGTCTACGCTCAAGGTCTTGCGGTTGAGATACCCCTTGGAGCGTTGCACGAATACCATCTTTGCGCGACCGCCAAGAGCGCGGAGCTTGTCCTCAATTTCGGCAAAGTTGAAGGTGCCGTCGGGGTTGAGGTCGGTCTGCTCGTAGTCAACGCCAAAATCGCGCAAAGAGCCGTTTCCGGGCGCGCCCGTAAGACCGATGACCTCTTCGAGGGTGTCGTAGGGCTTTCCTGCCACCGAATACATCACGTCGCCCGGACGCAGGATGCCAAAAAGGCCGATGGAAAGCGCGTGCGTGCCGCTGATGATGGTCTGTCTAACAACGGCGGCTTCAGCCCCCATTACGTCAGCCCAAACCTCCTCAAGCACCTCACGGCCACGGTCATCGTAACCGTAGCCGCTGGTGGATTGGAAACAGGTGTCACTTACTCGATGGTTGCGAAAAGCATCCATCACCTTTTGCGTGTTGAGAAATGCAACCTCGTCGATGTGCTTATATTGCGCGGTGAGCGCGGATTCGGCCTCTAGCACGAGGTCCTGTATCTTTTTGGAAAATATCATTTTTGTGTCTCTTTCTTTTAACGAACAAATTATTCGATGATGTAATCTTCGGGGTTGATACTGGGGAATTCTACGTCCTCAGGAGTCTTGCGTCCCGAGATATCAGCGTAGAATGCAGCACGTGCGGCGTACTGATAGGGGGTAACAGCATAAGAACCCAGACCGCAGGCGCAAACGCCGAGAAGAGCCCAACCGATAAAGCTGAAATCGAGGCAGAACAGTCTCCATTTGTTGCCCTTCATCATATTACGCGAAGAGCGAAGTGCCTCAAACACACCCACGCCGGGGTAATCGGCCATAATCGTATGCGCCATAGAATACATATAAGAGACAGGAATATTGATGATGATGGAAATAAAAAGACCCAGCAGCATCAGCCCTACCATCGAGAGCATGGCAAGGGCAAGGCTTATAAATATTTCGTCGGCGGGATTTTCCAAGAACGCTACCGCGAAAACACCGGTGAAGAACTTCCCTACCCCAATACCCGTCAGTATGTAAAAGGGCAGCATCGTCAAGCTCATGATTAGATTATACATAAAATTAAGACCAACGGTCTTCAAATATCCCTGTTTGAAGAAGCGGAACAGCGTTCCCACGCGGATTTCGGCATTGTTGCCGTCGATAAGCTCCAGGAAGAATCTATGATAACCGACCTTGATGGGAGAACCGATAAAATATACAAGAGCAAGAGCAAAGCAGAGAATCATTAAGAAAATGATTCCGATAACGGCAAAGACCACATTGAACATAGGATCTGCTTCAGAAAGGATGGCAGAAACGGTTGAAAAATCACCGGTTGCAAAAGCCTCGGTAAGCTTTTGACTCTGCTCATCGGTCAAAACGATGCTATCCTCGTCTTCATATCCCTCATCCTCAAAGAACTCATCATCGGTGATATTGCCGCTACTGATAGCCCCCCCAAAGTTGGTGCCGATGTTTACACTTCCTATGGCAACGCCGCCCAACAAGGAAGCAACAAGCGTTACCAAAATAGCCGTCCACCAAAAGTCTTTAAGTGCTTCGCGCGCTTTTTGACGGTAGTAAGCTGCGTTTTTTGCAACAGTCTGCTGTGTATAGCCATTTTGTTCGCTGAATTGATGTTCGTTGTTGTTCATTTTCATTTTCCTTTCGTTAGTTAGTATTGGTCAATAATGGAGCGGAACACCATTCCTCGCTCCTTGTAATCCTTAAACACATCAAAGCTTGCGCAGGCAGGAGAAAGAAGAACAATATCCCCTGATTGTGCTACGGTGCAAGCCAATTTGACCGCCTCGGTGAAATCAGATTGCAGATAAACGGGGATCTTCCCCTCTTGCACCTCATCTTTTTGTGAAAGTGCGGTAAGAATCTTACCAGCCGTCGCGCCCGTAATCACGGCCGCCTTGGCATATTCGCAAATGGCATCGGCAAGCGACTCATAAGGAGTTCCCTTATCCGATCCACCGCAAATAATAATGGGCTTTGCAGGCATTGCGGAGAGAACTGCTGCCGTTCGCACGGGAGTGGTATCAATAGAGCTATCGTAATAAGTCACTCCGTTTGAAACGCGTACAGGCTCCATACGGTGCTTCACACCCGTAAAGGTAGTGGCAACCTCGCGCACACTCTCGGCAGATGCATATTCAAAGGTAAGCGCGATAGCACTCATCAAATTTTCAAGATTGTGACGTCCGCGAAGCAACAACTGCGCGGCTTGCATAATTTCGTGCTCGATGCCGTCAGACCAAAGATAGATCTTCCCCTCTCTGACGTACACGGCACTGTCACCTTCCTTTAAGGAAAACTCGGTGTGGGATTCCTTTTTAGAGGAAAAATAGGTAACGGGGAGAGCGGCATCCTTGCCCAACTCTGCTGTAATACGGTTTTCGGCGTTAAGCACCACGCGGCGACAGGGCTTGTTTCGAAAAGCGTTGGTTTTGGCAAGGGTGTATTCATCCATACCCGTGTGCCAATTTAGATGGTTGGGGGTGACATTTGTAATAACCGAAACGTGCGGTGAACGTGTAGCACCCTGCAACTGGAAACTGGAAAGCTCCACCACGGCAAAATCGCGCTCGGTCATATCTGCCACCATTGGGAGAAGTGGCGTTCCGATATTGCCGCCCACATAGATGCGTGTTTTCTCGTCGTTTTTGTATTCCTGTGAAAGAATAAGACCTGTGAGTGTGGTTGAGGTGGTCTTGCCATCGCTACCGGTAATACCGATAACGGTTGCGGGAGTCAGTTCAAAAAAGAGCTCCATCTCCGAGGTCAGAACCGCTCCTCTTGCTACGGCCTCCGCGAAAGCAGGCAGGTCGGGGCGAAGTCCGGGAGAGCGGAAGATGATCTCCTCGTCGAGATCTTCGAGATAATTCTCACCAAGCTTCAGGATCGCGCCTTGCTTTTCAATTTCGTCGGCATACTCGCCAATTTCCTCACGCGTCTTTTTGTCGCGAGCAACAACAATCGCACCACGAATAAGCAAAAAGCCGATGAGTGGACGGTTGGAAACTCCAAGCCCTACGACGGCGCATCTCTTTCCGCGTATGTATTGCATCCATTCCAATAAATTCAAGTGTCTTTCCTCCCTTGATCGTGCCCCTTGGGGCGTGCATAGCGTATGCGCGACTGTATCCGCGCGTGTGTGTGCGTCAATCTATATAACATTATATTCTATTTCTCTCAAAGTTGCAATAGAAAAAGACGAGAAAATACAAATTTTTTCAAAAAATAATGCTCTCCCCCTTTTCAAAAAGCTTTTTTTCTGTTATAATGATAAAAGAGATGACTGTTTTACTACGCTTTGCGAAAGGATGGATGCCAATGGCTACAAAAAAGCAAGACGCACAACAATATAACGATCAAAGTATAAAAGCCCTGAAAGGTGCCGACAGAGTCAGAAAGCGCCCCTCGGTTATTTTCGGCTCGGATGGACTGGAAGGATGCCAGCATTCCTTCTTTGAGATTCTCTCCAACTCGGTCGACGAAGCAAAAGCAGGGCACGGTAAAGAAATTAAGGTTACTGTTTTTCAAGATAGAAGCATTGAAGTTGATGACCATGGCCGCGGTGTTCCGCTTGGTTGGAACGAGGCTGAAGGTCGTTGGAACTGGGATTTGATATACTGTGAGCTCTATGCAGGCGGTAAATATGAAAACAACAGCGGCGGCGGTGCGTACGAGTACTCGCTTGGTCTGAACGGTCTTGGCGCGTGCGCTACGCAGTATGCCTCGGAATATATGATCGTCAAATCCTACGATGGAACAACAGAGCGAAGCATCCGCTTCCGTCGCGGTGAGGTCAACGGCGAATTGCAAGAGCGTCCGCTCTCCCCCAAGGAAAAACGCACGGGTACGGTCGTGCTTTGGCGCCCCGATCTCAAGGTGTTTACCGACATCAACATTCCTCCCGAGTTCTTCCGCGATACCCTGCACCGTCAAGCGGTAGTCAACCCGGGAACCACCTTTGTTCTTCATATTGAGCAAGATGACGAGACCTTTACCGAGGAGAAATTTGTTTACGAGAACGGCATTTCCGATTATCTGATGGAGCAGGTTGGCGACAAGAGCCTGACCGCTCCCGTTTCGTGGCATATTGAAACACAAGGTCGTGACAGAGCAGACCTTGACGAGTATAAATTCAAGGCAGATATCACCTTCTGTGTTTCCAACACGGTTACCCTCTTGGAATACTACCATAACTCGAGCTACCTCGAATACGGCGGCTCGCCTGACAAAGCCGTAAAGCTTGCCTTTACCTACGCGCTTGATAAATACCTCAAGGCAAATAACCGCTATGCCAAAAACGAATCTAAGATCACCTTTAACGATATCGCCGATTGCCTCGCACTCATCATCAATGGTTCTTCCACGGCAACGTCCTACGAGAACCAAACAAAAAAGGCAATTAACAACGTCTTTATTGCCGATGCGCTCAACGAGTTTTTGCGCCAAAAGCTTGAGGTCTACTTTATTGAGAACCCCAAGGCTGCCGAGCTTTTTGCAAATCAGGCACTCATCAACAAGCACAGCCGCGAAAGCGCTGAAAAGGCACGCGTAGACGTAAAAAAGAAGCTTTCGGGCTCGATTGACGGTGCAAACCGTGTTGAAAAGTTTGTCAACTGCCGCTCCAAAGACCCCAAGGTGGCAGAGCTCTACATTGTGGAGGGTGACTCCGCACTGACCTCCTGTAAGCTTGCTCGCAATGCCGAATATCAGGCAATCATTCCCGTGCGCGGCAAAACGCTCAACTGTCTCAAGAGCGACTATGACAAAATATTCAAAAACGATATCATCACCGACCTGCTCAAGGTGATTGGCTGCGGTGTTGAGATCAAAACCAAAAAGAAGAACGATATGGCAACCTTCGATTTGAACAACCTGCGTTGGTCAAAGGTCATTATTTGTACCGATGCCGACGAGGACGGCTTCCAGATTCGCACGTTGTTGCTCACGCTGTTCTACCGTCTGCTCCCCACCCTGTTGGCAGAGGGAAAGGTGTTTATTGCAGAGACCCCCTTGTTTGAAATTACCACCAAAGATGATAAATTCTTTGCCTTTGACGAGTTTGAAAAGGCAGAGATCCTCAAAAAAATCGGACACAAGCGTTACACTCTGCAACGCTCCAAGGGTCTTGGTGAGAACGACCCCGACATGATGTGGATGACCACAATGAACCCCGAAACGCGCCGTCTCATCTCTGTCTCCCCCACCGATGCCGCCCAAACGGAAATCATTTTTGATACACTCCTTGGCGACAATCTCCCTGCACGTAAGCAGTTCATTACCGAAAACGGCAGTAAGTATATGAAAGATATTGATGTTTGATATCCTATATAAAACCAAAGAGGTCGACTCAAATGAGTCGACCTCTTTGGTTTTATGAAAACGGATACTCTTCGCCGACAGAAGCAACCGAGATATAAACGGTTTTGCCGTGCGCTTTCACGGAAAACGAATAAAGGGCATCCTTGGGAATATCGCTTTTTTGGGTGCAAAAGGCAATCCCTGCACGTTTATCCGATGAAAAACAGGTAAAATAACTATACTGCGTCTTCACTTTATCGTTTTTTAACTCATGTGCAGTAATCAGGGATTGTTTGTGATAATAAATTTGATCATCACCCTCATAAGTATATACAGATGCCAAAAGCAACCCTTCATAAACCTCGCAAACGACCATGCTTTCAGCAAGTTCATCGCCATACATCAAATTAAAAGTTTTCAACACTTTCGCATCGTCGTAATCTTCTTCTACCGCTTTGCAAATATCTCTTTGGTATTTTGTTACACTTCCAAATGACGGAAATTCGTTCAAAAGCAAAGAAACGACACACAAGATCAACAAAAGTGAATAAAGCACCTTGAGCTTTTTGGGAAAGGGCTTTAGGGTGTATTCTTTGTTTTCGCTCACAGGCTCAATGCCCTCATTGTAAGGTCTCCCCGACTCAATCGCTTCTATCGCGTGCGTGGCGTGATTAGCATAGCAAAGCCCAGGAGCTTTTTGTACCTCTTGGAAAAATATCTTGGCTTGCTCAAGCTCTCCTTTTGCAAGGGCTACGTGTGCTCTATCGTAAAAGTTCGTAATATGCGAAAGCGTTGTAACTCCTGCATTTTCAAGCAAAAACTTGTCACAGGCATCCCAATTTTCACCCAGATAGTCATCGTAGAATTGCAGTCTTTTGAGAAATCGCGCCAATCTCTTTTGCGTTTTGGGCTTCTCGTTCGATAAAAAGCCTTTGACCTGTTGGCAAATTTTTTGTAGGCTTTCTCTGTCACCAATGTTGTAGCAGACATTTGCAAGATAGGTAATATAGGTGTAATAATGCTTTTTAGGTGTTCTCGGCTTGCCGATCTTTTGGTTGCAAATGGCAATAACATTATCATAATGCCCCGCAAAATACTCGGCTTGCAGATAAGCAAATGCCGTTCTGTCATAAAATTTTCCCGTAGTGATAATTTCGTAATACAGGGGTGCGTTAAGGCCGTTAAGCAATGGACCCTTCAACCAGTTGTTTGCCGCATAGAACTTCAACACAAACACGGTCAAAGCCAAAAGAGCATAGGCGAATAGTAATGCTAAAAGGGATTTTTGAAAAACAACATTGAATAAAACAAGCCACAATGCAAGAAAAGTGATACAACCAACAATGAGAAACCTGCGGTATTTTTTTACATACTGTTTTGCGGTTTTCATAGAACCTCCTTTTCTTTTTTAAAGTTCTCTACTACAATAAACGGAAATCTCGGTGTACATATCACTTGACTTTGAAAAATATATTTTAAACAAAAAGTTAGCCTGCTCGCTAAATCAAGGCTCCCTCCGGGAGGGAGCTGTCGAGCGGTCGGGGTTCCCCGAAGTGAGCTTGCGAACTTTGGGGGTTCGCGGCTATGCGAGACTGAAGGAGCTTGCGTGTACAAAAGTATCGCACTCTTTTTGTGGCGAGTTGTATGCGCTAATACCGCGGGCTCCTTCCGTCATTTTCTTGCGAAAATGCCACCTCCCTCCCAGAGGGAGGCTTATTATGTTCTGCCCGAATGCGGAAAAACAGCTCCTTAATCCTTCACCGTTCTGCTTCCTCTTTGAGCAACATTTGCGTTACCTCGTCGATATATTCACAAATATTGTAAAATTCGTTTTGAACTTGTTGATTGGTAAAGCGTATGATTTTCAAATCATATCCCTCAAGGATTTCTGTGCGAAATTCGTCTTTGACTTTACCTTCGTTCGTACGGTGCTGTGAACCGTCTATTTCAATCACAAGCTTTGCTTTGTGACAATAAAAATCAGCAATAAAATTGTCAATTACCTTCTGTCGTTGAAATCGCGGAGTATATTTAGATAAAAAATCATACCACAAGTGATTTTCTTCCGGTGTAGCGTTGTTTCGCAAATTCTTTGCGAGAACAATATTCTTTTTGTTATAATCAAGAGACATGCTTTACCCCAATAAAACGTCAACCACAAGCATCAGGCAGAAGCCGATGAGCAGGGCGTAGGTTGCGCCGCGCTCGTTGTCGTGGTGGGTTTCAAGAAGCATTTCGTCGCTGATGATATAGAGCATAATGCCGCCTGCAAATGCCAAGAAGAAAGGCAGAACCGCTGTGGAAATGCTGACTGCAAAATAGCCGATGAGCGTTCCGACAACCTCGATAGCGCCTGTCAGGAGCGCGATGGCGAGCGTGCGTCCGCGGCTCATTCCTGCCGAGAGCAGAGGCGCGATGATGATCATTCCCTCGGGAATGTTCTGGAGCGCGATACCAATGGCAACTGCCATGGCCTGTGCTACGTTCTCGGTACCAAAGCTAACGCCTGCCGCAAGGCCTTCGGGCAGGTTGTGAATACCGATGGCAATGACAAACAAGAGCACTTTGTTGAGACTTTTGGCCTTTTCGGGGTGTTCCTCTTGCTCAACACCCGCCAAGCGGTGCAAGTGAGGGGTAAGCTTGTCTATCAGGTTCAAGCAAATCGCACCCACAAAAATGCCAACAACGGTAATGGGCAGTCCCCACTTTCCACCGTATTCAACGGCGGGCAAGATCAATCCCATCACAGCCGCCGCCAACATAACACCTGCGGCAAAGGAAAGGATCAGGTCGTTCATTTTATGAGAGGGCTTCTTAATCAAAAAGCCCAACAATGCGCCAATGGCGGTGGCTCCGCCAACACCAAGAGCGGTGAGTAATACAAGTTGCATAAAAGCGTCTCCTATTATTCAAGAAGTAAACGCGCGCACGCGTTCAAAATATTGTAACACATAGAAAGAAAAATGTCAAGATAGTATAAAGAATTTATGCCCCCTCTCACTATAAAGAATTTATGCCCCCTCTCACCCGCGTTTCGCGGGAGCTCTCCCCGAGGAGAGCCTTTCATCTTTCGTCTCCCGGCGAAAAGCCTCTCCCTTGGGAGATGATGTCAAGCATCGCAAGCGATGCGGACGGAGAGGGGAAAATATCGGGTGAGAAACTCTGTTTTTTGCTTTTCTTTACGCATTGTTCACAAACGAAAAGGAAAGTTTTGCTATAATGGTGGCAATGGAACTCACAGAGGAGGATTTTTCTTATGAGAAAGCAGTCAAATTCCATCATCATTGAAAATAAGCGCCTGCGCCTGACGCTGAATGAGAACGGCTATGCCGAAAGCCTTATCTCTCTTGCGAGCGGCGAGGAATGTCTTGATACAAATGAACTTGTACCGATGTTCTCTCTTACCGAGGAACGTCCTTTTAATAACGAAATCAAGCTCGCCCACCCCAACAAGCGTATGACCTTTGGTGCTACGCACGTGGAGTGCGAGGGCGATCTGCTCATCATCAGCTTTGAGTTGGTACGCTTCAAAGCATCTGTTCGCGTTGTGGAACGCGACGATTACGTCACCTTCGAGCTCGTCGACTTCCCAATGGATGACGCGGCATTTGGCAACCTGTGGATGGACCGTCCCCCTGTGGCATCCTTCCGCCTCGTTCAGCTCCCCATTCGCAAGAGAACAAAATTCGGCAACTGGCTCAATGTTGTATCCGATGATAAGGTAGCCATCAACGTACTCGGTACGTCTCCTTATGAAAGCATCGACGCGCACGAGCAAAAGGGCGCGATGATTTTAACGGCAGATGCTGTTCGCGCAGTCAAAATGAAGGGCACGACCGCGGCTTTGATGGTTTGCGAGGCTGACAAGCTCCTTGATTGCATTGAAACAATGGAGATCGACTTTAATCTGCCCCGCGGTGTGGCTGGACGTCGTGCAGATTACATTAACCGTTCCCTCTATTGGACAATGCACATCAACCCCACCAACGTGGATCAAAATATTGAATACGCAAAGCAATGCGGTCTGCGCTATATGCTCATCTACTACCCTGCCATCTTTAAAGAAAAAGGCGGCGAGGGCTGGATAGGCAACTACGAATACCAAGATTGCTATGAGGGCGGCGTGGAAGGTCTTAAGAAGATGCTTGAAAAGATCAAATCCGCAGGCATTACCCCCGGTTTCCACGTTTTGCACACACATATCGGCATTTGGAGCAAATACGTCACTCCCGTTTGCGACCACCGTTTGCGCCTAAAGGAACATTTCACGCTCTCCCGTCCCCTCGGTCTTGACGACACCACCATCTACGTAGAAGAAAACCCGCAAAACGCACCTATGTGGGATAAATGCCGCATCCTTCGCTTTGGAGGTGAGCTTGTCACCTACGAGAGCTTTTCCACCGAATACCCCTACTGCTTCACGGGTGTCGAACGCGGTGCATTCAAAACCAATATCGTTCCCCACGAGCTCGGGCAAATCGGCGGTGTTATGGACTTTTGCGAATTTACCGCCGCAAGCTTCTATCTTGACCAAAACTCCGACATTCAGGATGAAATTGCCGACAAGCTTGCCGAATGCTACAACGCGGGCTTTGAATTCCTCTATTTTGACGGCTCCGAGGGCGTCAATCCCCCCTTCGATTTCCACGTTTCCAACGCACAGTACCGTGTGCTGAAAAAATTGAACAATCAACCTCTGTTTTGCGAGGGTGCGGCAAAAACGCACTTTGGTTGGCACTACATCAGCGGCGGAAATGCCTTTGACGTATTCCCTGCGCCCATCTTTAAAGAAAAGATCGTTGAGTATCCCTTTGAGGAAGCGCCCCGTATGGCACAGGACTTCACCCGCCTCAACTTTGGTTGGTGGCTCTACTACAACGAGATGATGCCCGATATGTACGAATACGGCAACGCGCTCTCCTACGCTTGGGACTGCCCTGCAACCATTCGCCTCTCAGACCTTAGCGTGATCGCGGCACATCCGCGCACCAAGGATAACTTTGAGGTCATGCGCCGTTGGGAAGAAGCACGCGTTAAAAAATTCATCACCCCCGAGCAAAAAATGGCTTTGCGCAACACCGCGCAAGAGCACATTCTGCTCATTAACGAAGAGGGCGAATACGAGCTCACACCTTACGATTGCATCAAAGGCGCGGGCGGCGAAAATGCGCCAATGAGCGCATACGTCTTCACCCGTAGAAACAAAAACTACATCGTTCTGTGGCACACCAAGGGCGAGGGCAAGCTCTCCCTGCCCCTCCCCACCTCTGCCCTCACTTACGAGGACGAGCTCGGCGGCGAGAAGCTCCCCCTGACCGAGGCTGACGGCAACACCGTGCTGACGGTGAACGACCGCCATTACCTCTCCACTACGCTCGACCGCGAAACCATTATTGCCGCATTCAAGAATGCGAAATTGATTGAAGAATAAACTCCTACGCTTTACTCGAATAAAGGAGTTTGATTTATGGCATATAACTTTCAAAAATCAATAGATTTCTTACTTGAAAACGCCAATCCCTCTATCCGTCTCCGTGTAAAGAAAGAGGTTCTCGGAAACATCACCGCAGAGGAAGAAGCGAAACTGATCGCTCAGATCAAAAAAGAACCCATATACAAACTCATTGCAAACTGTCAAAAGGAAAACGGTTGGCTCGGCAACGGCTTTCACGGACCGAACAAAGATGCCGGACCTTACGAGAACCAAGAGGTCGGCATAAAGTGGCTTGCAGAAAAGGCGGTGGGCAAGGACGATCCCGTACTGAAACGTGCTATGGATGCCTTTGTTACAACCGAGCTGACCGACCTTTGTTATCGCACAAAAGGCAAATATTATGACGAGTTCCGCTATGCAGCCAACGGTCAGAATCTGATTCGTTGCGCATGTATCGCACGTGCCGGATATGACGATATCATAGATATCAAACCGCAGATACAGTTGGCTTTGGACTCCTTCAAGCGAGTGCTTGAAGTGGATTCCATTTTGAATATTACGCGTATCAGAAAGGTCAGCGGCAAGGGAAAGCGCGTTTTCAACGATTACGAAAAATGGCCCTGCTATTATCATCTTGACATTTTGGCACATACGACCTCATGGAGAACCGAGGATAATGTCAAAATGCTTGCAGAAGCTGTGAAAAAGCTGATGCGTACCTATCGCCCCGAATGTCAAGTCGGCGGCGACAGTTGGGTAGGATACGTTCTTGGAACGGTAGGTTGTCTCAAAGAGGGATACGCACTCGGCCATGACAAGGATGGTATTCACTATACCTACCTTGACCGTGTAGAATGGCTCTGCCGTTGCGGTCTTGCAACCTATATCCCCGAACTACAAGCGGAAGTAGATCTTCTCGCCAATGCCATTGACGAAAACGGTATTTGTCGAGCCAACGTTGATGAGAATCAACTAAAAGGCATCAGCACCTACGGCGGTCAACAGCTTGAGGTCGATTGGAAAACCGATACAAGAAAACTGTGTGATATCACGTTCCGAGCACTACTGATACTGTACTACGCCAACGGAGGTAAACATGAGCTTTGACTATCAAAAATCAATTTGCTATTGCGGTCATGATTGTGCCCGTTGCCTTACATATCTTACAACTATCAGAAACGATGAAGAATTACGCAAGCAATCACAGCGCTTTTATAAAACCGAGTTTGGGATAGATATTCCGCTTAAAGATATTTATTGTCTCGGGGGTCGATCGGAAGATATATTATATTTGTGCAAGGAATGTCCGTTTATAAAATGTTGTAAGGAGAAGAATGTTGAAATATGTGTCAATTGTTCTAAATATCCTTGCAAACAAATCCACGACTATCAAAAAAAGTACGTTAACAAATGCAATCAGATCAATTGACCACAGAGGAATAATGTTATGAGAAATCTAACCAAACCACAACTAATGAAAATGGATAAATGGATGCAAGATAACGCTCGTCCATACGATCTTGCAAAGTGGAATTATCTCTTTAACGGCGGCTGCAAGGATGCCATCGTTGAAGAAATGCTGAAATATCAGAACGCTGACGGTGGTATGGGTAGCGGCTTTGAAGCAGACGTGCTATGTCCCTTGTCTGCGGCTATCCCAACGGCAGAAGCTATATTCCAAGCCTACGAATACGGACTTGACTTTAATTCCGAATGGATGAAACGTATCCTTTCCTATTTTGAAAATACCGTGCAAGACATTCCGAAGTATTGGGAAGATTGCCCGAAAGAAGCAATGGACTATCCTCACGCACCGTGGTGGAATTATGCTCCTTGTACTGTATTCAATCCCAATCCGTGTGCTGTTGTTGCTTCTGCATTTATCCGATACGGAACGGATAGCCAAAAGGAGCTTGGATATAAGATTGCTAAAGATTGCTTGGCACTTCTTCTTTCAACCGACTTCTGCGGAGATCACGATACACTAAACATTCAGGCATTGGTAGAGCAACTCATTGCCATAAACTCTCCGCTTGTTACAGATGATGTGATGGTGGCTATGCGAAGAAGAATCCTTGAAAACACTTGCTTCGATGTAAGCAAATACAACAGTTACTATTTCACACCTCTTGATTACGTGTCCTATCCAAATTCTGCTTGGTATGGCACGGTCGGTCACGGTATTGAACAAACGATAGACTTTTGGCTTGATAACATCAACGAGCAGGGCGTTTGGACTCCAAACTTCTCTTGGGGTGTTGATAACGATGTTTCAAGGCAAGTAACGAAGAATTGGACGGGATATATTACCGTTAAGAGAGCGAAGATTTTGCTTAACCTTGACAGGATAGAAAAACAACGAACTGGAGCCTAACATATGGCATACACCTTTCAAAAACAAATAGATTTTCTCCTTGAATACGCTTGTCCGAGCATAAAGTATTTGGTACATCGGGATATGCTTAACGTCCCCATGAACGAGCCTTTTATGGTGGCACTTCAGAACGAGATTTTGGCGCAAACAAATACCCAAAAGCACTTGTCCGCACAGCACCCCGACGGATGGTTCGGGCATGAGCTTCATGGCATTGACGGTATGGACTGTCATATCGGTAGCCTTTTGAATTTGGGCGTTGAAGCAAGTCATCCTGCGATTCAAAAGGCGGTCACTGCGTTGTTGACACCCGAAATCGCATCGACACACAAGAATTGGTTTCGCGGCGGTGTGGCATTGGATGCTGAGGGGCGCGGTGGCGATCGTGCCATCGTTGCCAACATCCTCGCTATGACAAAGGCCCCCGAGGATATTCCCGTTTATGCGGAAGAATTGTCTTTGGCTTTTGAGCATCTGGCGGCGGTCTTGGAGTATAACTCGGTTGACGATTTTTCTATCAGGGGCAAGAACGAGCGTTACTACAAGCCTCACGCCAAATTCCCCGGTGCAAACCATATCGGCATCCTTGCCGCTACGCAGGGCTGGCGTACCGATGACAATATGAAAATCGCAAAGGCGGCAATCAAACACGCCTACGAAATTATGAAGGACGTTGACGAATATATCACATTCAAAAAGCCGTCGGAATTCGGCGGTGGATTTGTCGGTCCGTTCAACTATAATTGGCAAGCGTTGAAGCCCTTGACCGAGGAACAGATTGTCGGTATCATCAACAGCTCCTACAACTTCCAATTTGCATTTTGGCTTGGTTCTGTTACCGGTGTTCCCGATTGGATACAGCAGCACAACGGTACATACGAAGTCCTTGCTGATATGCTGGATCGAAATGTGATATTCAATCAAATTCCCAAAAGCGCCTTAAAAGCATTCAAACAGGTGTCTGGCAAAGAACCGAACTACCGCAAAAAATACGCAACAGAGTGTGATGTACTATATGCAATATTAAGGGCTGTTTGGGGGAAGGTATAATTGGTTAAACAATAAAAAGACGGAAAAATCGTTTGATTTTCCCGTTAGATTACTGACAAAGTATCCCTTAAAAAGACCCTTCGTTAAAATTACCAAAGTGCATTTACTTCAAGCCTCCCTTGTGTAAAGGGAGGTGGCATTTTCGCGAGAAAATGACGGAGGGATTGTGACTT
>SVQS01000006.1 GCA_015065205.1 Oscillospiraceae bacterium | reverse complement strand
TTTACGTAAAGGACGCGATCTACAATCTGCCCTGCTCCCCCGTTCCGGAGTTCACCAGCAGCGGTGTGGGCGGTCTTTACCTCTCGGGGCTTGATGAAGCCATTGTTGTCAGTATGGGAACCGGCACCGCCATCAACCACGCAAAACGCACGAAGGGCGGACACGAGATCAAGTATCTCGGTGGCACGGGAGTAGGCGGCGGCACGCTGATCGGACTCTCCCGCAAGCTCATTGGTGTAGACACCATCGAGCACATTGAAAAGCTCGCGGCAGACGGAGACCTCGCTAACATCGATTTGCGCATCAAGGATATCGCGCAAAACCGCTCCTATCACGGCATTAACGAAAACCTCACCGCCGCAAACTTTGGCAAAGTTTCGGATATGGCAACCAATGCCGACCTCGCACTCGGCATCTCGAATATGGTTGCCGAAACCGTTGCAATGCTCTCCATTTTTGCAGCACGTAGCTACAATCTCCGTGATATCGTCCTCATTGGTAACCTGACTACCATTGAGCCTATCCGCAACGTTTTCGAGTCTCTTGGCGATAGCTTCGACGTCCGCTTCGTCATCCCTGAAAACGCCCAATTCGGCACCGTAATCGGCGCGGCGTTGCATAAAGATTGATTTTTTGAAGGATTGCGGGGGAACCTTTTTCGCGAAAAAGAGTTCCCCCGCACCCCTTCCAAAAAGCACTCTCATAAAAAGAACAATTAAAAGGGATAGCATCGCGCAGCTATCCCTCTACTTGTTATTTTCCATAGTTATCAACTCTCTTAACGAGCAGGGTCTCGGTGGCCCCTGCGAGTTAGCGTGAGCAAAAGCAAGTCTACGACTTGCGCCGACCGTCTGTTCGCAAACAAACAAATTTCCTTTTTGACCCTTTGTTAGAGAGTTCTTGAAAGGGGTGTGGGGAAAACTTCTTGCAAGAAGTTTTCCCCACGTCAAACCGCGTCCTATTTAGTCAAAATATCCTTCTCTGTAAAGCAGCTCTGCGATGAGGACTGCACCGCCTGCGGCGCCGCGCAGGGTGTTGTGGGAGAGGCCCACGAACTTGTAATCGAAGAGAGTATCCTCACGCAGGCGACCAACGGTCACGCCCATACCGCCATAGATATCGCGGTCGAGCTTGGCTTGCGGACGGTTATCCTCTTCAAAATAGGTGATGAACTGTTCGGGAGCGTGAGGAAGCTTCAACTCCTGCGGCTTGCCCGAGAAATTCTTCCACGCGTCGAGGATCTCCTCTTTGGTGGGCTTGTTTTCAAAGCGTACAAACACAGCGGCAGTGTGACCGTCGGTTACGGGTACGCGGATGCATTGCGTGGTGATAAGGGGAGCGTCAGCCTTAACGATCTCACCGTTCTCAACCTTGCCCCAAACGCGCAGAGGCTCTTGCTCGCTCTTCTCTTCCTCGCCGCCGATGTAGGGGATAACATTGTCGATCATCTCGGGCCATTCTTTGAATGTCTTGCCCGCACCGGAGATTGCCTGATAGGTGGTGGCTACGACCTCTTTGATGCCATACTTGCGCAGAGGTGTGAGAGCGGGAACGTAGGACTGAATGGAGCAGTTCGGCTTTACCGCAATAAAACCACGCTTGGTGCCAAGACGCGCTCTTTGCGCGGCAATGACCGCAAGGTGCTCGTCGTTGATTTCGGGGATCACCATAGGAACGTCGGGCGTCCAACGGTGCGCGGAGTTGTTGGAAACTACGGGAATTTCAGCCTTTGCATAAGCTTCTTCAAGGGCACGAATGTCCTCTTTCTTCATATCGACCGCGCAGAAAACAAAGGAGCATTTCTCTCCCACTGCCGCGATATCGGCTGCATCCATAACAACCATATCTTTGTATTGTTCGGGCATAGGCGTGGTCATCTTCCAACGCTCGCCTACGGCTTCCTTGTAAGTTTTTCCTGCGGAGCGCGCAGATGCCGCCAAAACAGAAACCTCAAAATAGGGGTGATCGGAAAGGAGCGTGAGGAAACGCTGTCCAACCATACCGGTGGCGCCAATGACGCCAACTTTCATTTTACTCATAGCAAAAATCCTTTCTCGCAAGCAAAGATCGCTCGCGGATGATTTATATTCTACTATATTATACACGATTTCGCACGGGATTGCAAGAGAATTACGCATTTTTATCTTTTCATAAATATAGAAAAATTGATTGAAAAAGCACGCAGATTGTGTTATAATAGATAAAAAACGGGGTACTGACCGCTTTGCCCCATCAAAAAGGAGTACCTATGAAACTGCAACTGGTTGCAACCTGCCTGTTTGGCTTGGAAAAATTGCTCGGTGAAGAAATCGACGCACTCGGGCTGCACCGCATCGATACGATGGACGGTCGCGTGACCTTTGAAGGCGATCTATGTGACATTGCACGCGCAAATATCGGTCTGCGCTGTGCAGAACACGTATTCATCAAGCTCGCATCCTTCCCTGCCACATCCTTTGACGAGCTGTTCGAGGGCACACGCCATATTGCATGGGAGGATTGGATCGGCAAGCTCGACGCCTTCCCCGTAAAAGGACACGCCATCAAGAGCAAATTATATTCTGTTCCCGACTGCCAAAGCATTGTGAAAAAAGCGATCGTTGACCGCCTTTCGGCGCGATATGGCGTAAAATGGTTTGCCGAGACAGAAACGAAATATCAAATTGAATTTTTCATCTTCAAAGACGTTGCAACGTTGATGATCGATACCTCGGGTGTACCGCTCCACAAGCGCGGATACCGCCCCGCGGCAGGACCTGCGCCCTTGCGCGAGACCTTGGCGGCGGCTCTTGCCTTAACATCTCGCCCCCGCGAGGACGTGCTGTTCTGGGACCCGATGTGTGGCTCGGGCACGATCGCCATTGAAGCGGCTCTCATCCTTGCAAATCGCGCCCCCGGACTTGGTCGCGGCTTTGCAGCAGAGAGCTTTGCACAGCTCTCCCCTACCGTTTGGAAGGATGCGCGCGAAGCGGCAGAAGCGGCTATCAAGCGCGACAGCGCATTTGAGGTCTACGCCTCGGATATTGACGAGAATATCCTCGATACGGTGTACGAAAACGCATTGCGTGCGGGCGTTGAGGAGCACATGAACATCTTTTGCGCGGACGTACGTAAGATGCAAAAAATTGAGGGACGTCGCGGAACTGTCGTGTGCAATCCCCCTTACGGCGAGCGTTTGATGACACCTGCCGAAGCAGAACAGCTCTACCGCGATATGGGACGTGCATTTGCCAATCTCTCACCGTGGCAGATCTACATCATCACCTCGCACCCGCAATTCGAGCGCTTTTACGGCATGCGCGCCGATAAGATCCGCAAGCTCTACAACGGTATGATCCCCTGCAATTTGTATCAATATTTTAAGCCGAGGAATAAGTAAAAAATCGCCAAAGGGTTATTCCATACCTCCCTTTTATAAAGGGAGGTGCAGAGCAACGTGAGGCGGAGGGATTGTAAAATTTAATTTTAGAGAAAAACAATCCCTCAGTCAGCCTTCGGCTGACAGCTCCCTTTACACAAGGGAGCCTTTCAAAGTACACCTGCCACCGCAACGTATTTTACAGAAGTTAGCAAAAATAAGCAATCAACATGTCATTCTGAGCGAAGAAAATCGCGAAGCGGTTTTCGTAGTCGAAGTTTTGCGGAGTGAATAACGGAGCAAAACCGAGGAGCGAACGCGACGAAGGGATATGGCTCGGAGTTTGGGTGGCTTACCAAAGTAGATGTTACTTTCCGTTGGTAAGCCACCAAAATTTTAAGCCATATCCTGCTACGGCAACGCCTTGCACTTTCACCTCGTTCTTCACTCGGTGAAAGTTCGACTTCGGTCGGCACTCGTGCCTCCCTGCGCTCAGAATGACATACAGTGGTTTTATTTTATTATAATCGTCAGATAATTTTATAAATTAGAAAATCCGCCCACCGCATTTATGGAATGCGGTGGGCGGGTGTTTAATTATATGCTTTGTTTTGAAATTTGCTTATTTCGATAGCTTTGTTTTATGTGACAACAGATTTATAAGAGAACCGATCGCCAAGCCAACAACAGACACAATCAGATACCAAACGGAATGTATCAACGCCGACTCGTTGTAGTAAATAAACACGGATGGAATAAAGGTAACAGCGATAACGACGGGATACAGATATTTGACCTTGCTATCAGACGCAACGCCAATAACAAGAGAGAGCAGTAGGGTTGCCAACACAATCAAGAGTACCATTCCGATAGCATCGGCTGGTCCCGCAAACAGGGGTAAAATGTAAAACATACATAATTGAAGAACAAAAATAATCAACTCTTTTATATAGCGTTTCATCCAATCACACTCCTTTGCTAAATTCAAGTTTTCCTATTAGATAACCTCAAAAATCAACGGTCTCTTTTCGGGTGCTTCTGACGTGATGATAGTGGCATTCAAGAGGGTACGCTCTGCGGCATCGAAGAGTTCTTCGCGCGATGCGTAAAGGACGGCGAGGGTGTCGCCTGCCTGAACCGCGTCGCCTGTCTTCTTTTTGAGCAGGTAGCCCGCAGAGAGGTCGATCTCGTCTTCTTTGGTGTTACGTCCTGCGCCCAAAAGCAGGCTTGCAAGGCCGTATTTTTCGGTGTCTACGCTTGCAATGTAGCCGCTCTCTGTCAGCTTTACCTCACGCACGTAGGGCGCTTTTGCAAAGTTTTCGGGGTGATAAATGAACTCGGCATTGCCGCCTTGTGCTTCTACCATTTTGGCAAAGGTGTCGAGTGCTCTGCCCGTGTCAATGGCATCCTGTGCCATCGCGCGACATTCGTCAAGTGTCCCCTTATCGGCAAGGAATAGGATTTGCGCCGCGAGTGCCAAGGAAAGCTCCAAAAGATCCTCGGGGCCCTTACCCTGCAAGGTCTCAATGGCTTCTACCACCTCAAGGGAGTTGCCAACGGCATAGCCGAGCGGTCTATCCATATCGGTGATAAGTGCGCTGATGCGCTTGCCGGCTCTCTTGCCGATGGCTACCATCAGGCTTGCAAGCGTGCGGCTGTCCTCCAAATTCTTCATAAACGAGCCGCTACCCGTCTTAACGTCGAGCACAATGCAATCATCGTCGGCGGCAAGCTTTTTGCCCATAATGCTCGAGGCGATGAGCGGCATACTGTCAACCGTTGCGGTAACGTCGCGCAGGGCGTAGAGCTTTTTGTCGGCGGGTGCGAGGGTTGCGCTCTGCCCTACAATGGCAATGCCCGTCTCGTTGACGATGCGCTCGAACTCACTAACCGCCAAGTCGGTGCAAAAGCCGGGGATGGCTTCGAGCTTATCGACTGTTCCGCCCGTGTGGCCGAGTCCGCGACCGCTCATTTTTGCGACGGTGAGACCAAGAGACGCCACAATGGGAGCGACAACAAGACTTGTCTTGTCGCCAACGCCGCCCGTCGAGTGCTTATCAACGCGCAGTCCCTTGATGCCCGAAACATCGAGCTTTTCGCCCGAATCGCGAACCGCGAGGGTGAGCTCTGCGGTTTCTTCGTCATTCATACCGCGAAAATAGATCGCCATGCAAAGTGCGGCGGCTTGATAGTCGGGGATAGAACCGTTGGTATATCCTTCTACAAAAGCGCGTATCTCCTCGGACGACAAAACACCGCCATCACGCTTCTTTTTAATTACGTCATACATTCTCATAGGTTCATACTCCTTTCAGGTCAGAAGGACCAAAGGATGTGGGAAGCAAATCCTCGAGAGTAAACACCTTTACTTCTTCGACCGTTCCCAAAAGGATACGGAAGTCGGAAGTGCAGAACTCGCGCAGAACCTGACGGCAAACACCGCAGGGAGCGCAGAATCTGCCCTTCTCGCCCGCAGGGCCGCCAATGACAGCAATAGCCGCGAAGTCTCTCTCCCCCTCGCTAACCGCCTTAAAAACGGCTGTACGCTCGGCACAGTTGGTGGGGGTGTAGGATGCGCTCTCAATGTTGCAACCCGTATATACCTTGCCGCTCTTTGTCAGGAGTGCCGCCCCTACGGCAAAGTTTGAATAGGGAGTGTAGGAATAGGCACGTGCATCTTCGGCAAGACGCATCAGTTCAAGATCTGTCATTGCTTATTCCCCTTTCGCAACGTTCTGATAGAAGCTTTCTCCTGCAATGCCGCCATCGGCAATGCCAAAGGCTTCGAGGATGGTAGCGCCAATATCAGCAAAGGACGCGCGCGTACCAAGGTCAACGCCCTCGCGGATGCTCTTGCCGAAAATCAGCATAGGCGTGTGCTCGCGTGAGTGGTCGGTAGAAGGAGTTGCAGGGTCACAGCCGTGGTCGGCTGTGATGATACAGATATCGTCCTCGCCCATTCTCTCGGCGAAGCCACCGATCCAAGCGTCAAACTCAGTCAGAGCCTGCGCGTAGCCCGCGATGTTGTTGCGGTGACCGAATACCATATCAAAGTCAACAAGATTAGTAAAGCAAAGTCCTGTGAAGTCGCGCGCAGCGATCTCGTCGGTCTTAGCCATACCGCCTGCGTTGTTGGGCGTGGGGTTGCTTTCGCTAAAGCCCTTGCCTGCAAAGATGTCATAGATCTTGCCTACGGAAATGGTAGCAAATCCACGCTCGGAAAGAACATCCGCAATGGTCTTTGCGGGGGGCACGAGCGAATAGTCATGACGGCGAGGGGTACGTGCATAGGGATGCTCGCCCGTAAAGGGACGCGCGATAACACGTCCTACTGCGTGCTCACCTGTGAGAAGCTCGCGTGCGATCTCGCAATAGCGGTAAAGCTCGGGGACAGGAACGATATCCTCGTGTGCGGCAATCTGAAACACGCTATCAGCAGAGGTGTAAACGATAAGTGCGCCGGTTTTGCAATGCTCATCGCCATAGTCTCGGATAACGTCAGTACCCGAATACGGCAGATTGCAAATGGTCTTTCTGCCTGTTCTCTTCTCAAATTCGGCAATTAGGTCAGCCGGAAAACCGTTCGGGTATGTGGGGAGCGGTTGAGGCGATACAATGCCTGCGATCTCCCAGTGTCCAATGGTGGTATCCTTGCCCATCGACATCTCGCGCATACGTGCAAAGGATGCCTTGGGAGCATCTACGCCACCGCCAACACCTTCGATGTTGAAAAGTCCCAACGTCTCAAGGTTTGGGCAGTGAAAATTGGGATGGTTGCGAATAGCGCCCAGTGTGTTGCTTCCCGCATCACCAAAGCTGGCGGAGTCGGGCATCTCGCCAATACCAACGCTATCCAATACGATTAAAAATACTCTTTTTGCCATAGCTTTCTATCTTACGCCAAATTGAGCGCGATCTTCATCATTGCGGTGAAGGAATTTTGACGCTCCTCGGCGGTTGTATTCTCCTCGGGATAAATAAAGGAATCGGAAACGGTACAAATGCAGAGGGCTTTCTTCCCTGCTCTTGCGGCATTGCAGTAAAGTGCAGCGGATTCCATTTCAACGCCAAGCACGCCCATTTTTGCCCAATCCATACCGGAGTTGGCATCATCGTAGAAGGTATCTGACGAGAAGATGTTACCTACCTTATAGTTCACGCCTGCTTTTTCGCATTCTTCAACCGCTCTGCGAACGAGGTCAAAGTCGGCAATAGGAGCAAACGTACCGGGAAGCTTGTATTGCATAGCATAGTTGCCGTTTGTGCAAGCACCCATAGCAACGATAATGTCACGCGCGTGCAGATCGGGATGGAAGGAACCGCAAGTACCTACACGAATGATAGCGTCAACATCATAAAAATTGTAAAGCTCGTAGGAATAGATGCCGATAGAGGGCTGTCCCATACCGGAAGCCATAACGGTTACCTTTTTGCCGTTGTATTCGCCCGTATAGCCGTGAACGCCGCGAACGTCGTTAACAAGTACAGGGTTTTTGAGAAAAGTTTTTGCGATAAACTCGGAACGCAAAGGATCACCGGGCATCAGCACGGTCTTTGCGATATCTTCTTTTTTAGCGGAAATATGAGGGGTTGGAATAGCCATAATGTATTCTCCTTTTCTATCAATTAGTATCCACCGTTATCGGTGTTCTTAATAATTTTGACTACGCGGCTGGTGCCAAGACGGTCGGCACCGAGGTTGATAAAGTCCTCGGCATCCTGCAAACTTGCAATGCCGCCCGCGGCTTTGACCTTTACATTCTTTCCTACGTTTGCACGCATCAGGGCTACGTCCTCGCGGGTTGCACCTGCGGTGGAAAAGCCGGTAGAGGTTTTGATATAGTCCGCACCCGATTCGGTAACGATGCGGCACATACGCAGCTTTTCATCCTCATTGAGAAGACAAGTCTCAATAATAACCTTGAGGATCTTATCGCCGCAAACTGCCTTAATGGCGCGAATCTCTTCAAGAATTTTGTCATCATTGCCTGCCTTGAGGTCACCTACGTGAATGACCATATCGATTTCGTCTGCGCCCTCGCGCAGAGCCTCGGCGGTCTCAAAGCATTTTACAGCGGTGGTACTGTCGCCATTCGGGAAGCCGATAACAGTGCAGATAGCAAGGCGGTCGCCTACGTATTCTTTTGCTTGCTTTACATAACAAGGGGGAATGCAAACGGATGCGGTTTTGTACTTCATGCCGTCATCACAAATGGCGCGAATTTCCTCCCATGTTGCCGTTTGCAAAAGAAGTGTGTGGTCGCAACGCGCTAAAATTTCGGTTATATTCATAAATATAGCCTCCTTAATCATATTTTTCCATCTTTATTTTACCATTTTTATACAAGAATTGCAATACCTTATGCAAAAAAAGCCAAGGAAAACAAACCTTTGAGGCAACAGAGGGAGACCTTTGCAGGTCTCCCTCATTATTGGTGTGTTTTTTAGTCGTTTTTCTCACTGAGATCAAAAACTCTAAGCATATCTTCTTCAGACAGACCAAACAGTTTACCAAGGTTGTTCAGGTCTTTTTTGTCCTGCCCTCTATCCTCGGATTCCCTATAATGCGTGTTCATCGCGTCAATAAGGTCCGTCTTGTCTTTGGATTCTTTTTCCGGATCTTCGTGCTTCATCATTTCACTTAGTCCGAAGGGGTCTTCTTCGAGTGTGCCTTCCCTGTTGTTCTCATCCAAGGAGTGCTTAAGAGATTTGGAAGCCATAAAAGTATTAACGGTATCAACGGCATCCTTACCCATGATACTTGTGTTGGGGTCATTACCGAATACGGTCTGACCGGTGGTCTCGCCTGCGGCAGCTCTGTCACTTGCACCGGTAACGAGCGTCATAACGTCGTTGAGCGCTGCAGCCTCTCTTTCACACTCTTCTTCTGTCATATCTGCACTACCCATATAACCGAATACATCGGAGATCAGAGGAGCTGCCGTTGCAGATTGTTCTGCGTCAAGAGCGTAATCCTCTTGCAATCTATCCTCGGTGATGTAGGACTCGATCATACCTGCGGTTTGAGGATTCAGATCCTTCAATACTACAGAGAGGTCTGCATTTTCCATTCCGCTATTGGGATCAGTTGAACTCATTTGTTGGAGTACGTCCATTGTGTTGGAAATGGTCTTAAAGGTCTTTTCATAGTCAACGGGAGAGCCATCGGCGTTCTTATGCGTACCCTTAACACCGAGTTGAGTTGCAGTACCAATATCCATCTTAGCAGCATCTCTTACCATAGAGGACTGGATAATAGCGATAAAGAGGTTAGTGGTGCGCTCCTCACCAACAGAAACAGAATCGTTCAAGGAATTGAGGATACTACCAACAGAAGTTGCCATTGTGCCGATGTCGGGCTTTTCACCGGAAAGATCGTCCATCAGGCTACCTGCCTTGGAGAAAATACCGCCAATGGCTTCTGCTTCTTGCTCCTTGGTTTGGTCGGTAATCAGCTTAGCTGCTTCATCAACATCAATAACGATCTCATCCATAAAGATCAAGAGAGACTTTTCTTTCATTGCTGCAGCGCTTTGCAGAGCAACGGTGTTTGCAAAAGTAGAGGTGCTGTAGAACTTCTTTTGGATAGCATAATCGTATTTGGGATTTTCATCGCTATTTACAAACATCGTATCAAGATTCTTCTTAAGCTTGATGGGACCTACATTTACAGGCTTATCTTTGCCTTCTACACTCAATTGTTTGCCCTCTACGATGATGTCATAGAGATCGCTTTCGGTGGTGCCAAGCAGTGCCAAAGCCTCTGCGGCGATCATATTGGCAACCGATTCTTGATCGAAGTTCGGTTTGTTAACATCAACATTGGAGAGGTTGTAGACCAATCTTGCCAAAATAGCGGGAGCGCTGTTTGCATTTTCATCATCCCCGGCAAGAGTAGGAGTGCTAATTTTATCTGCACTTTCTGCGTAAGCTACAAAGAATGCTTGAACGTCAGCAGCAACAACTTCTTCTCCACCCTTTTCGTTGATAATGCCTTGAATCATTGCTGCGGAGTAGAGGTGGATTACCTGCTTATCGATAGCAATACCGGCAGTGTCAAATGCATTGGTGAGCTTGAGAGAAAGGTCATAAACCTTTTTGGTTTCATCTGTTTCATTCTTCACGCTATTGAGGTCAGCGGCAATGGTGCTCATCAGTTCATTGTAAACTGCTTCTTCATCTTCCTTAACCTCTACCGCGTTTGCAATAGCCTTGATACCAATGTTGGTAACCTCGGGAATAAGGCACTTCATACTGTTATTCTCACCCAAAACGAGAATAACGTTCTTGATGGTGCTACCGCCTGCAAGCTCATCCATCAAAGCATCGGTATCATCCATATTGGCAAGCACACCGCCCTTGATAAGCTCGCTTGCCATTTGAGCAACGGTTTTGAGGTCGGCCGTAAACTTATCGGTCTCTTTTGCATCATCGTGTACGATCGTGACCGTATCGGTGATAAGATTGCCAAACATTTCGTTATCTGCCATAGGCATATCTGCCTCACCGTTCACCATATCATCGGTCAGGAGATAAATTGCCTCGGAAGCAATGGTGGTAAGAAATTTGGAGTCGGTCAAAGAATTAACAGCAGCAACAAGACTGTCGGCTTCTTCTTCACCGTAACTGTTGGGCGCACCGTCCTTGGTCAGGGGCATAACGTTGCCTGCCAAATCAACAATGGCATCCAACTCGCTCTTCAAATAAATGACCTCGCCCTCAATTGTGATAGAAGTCATCTCATCAATGAGCATATCGCCACCGATCGCACGGAACAAGCTAACAGTTGTACCGCCTGCAATGGGTTTAATGTAATCCTTGGAAACGCTATTGATCATATCCTGTGTTTCTGCATCAACCGCGTCCATGTCAGCAACGACACCTACAACATCATCAGCCAGATCACCGTAGAATGCTACGGGAATCAAGATAACAAGCAAAGCAAGAGCTGCGGAAACGGCCGACCACGCAATGCTTCTTGCTTTTGCGTAGGGAACGTTTTTCGCATTGCTCTTTTTAATTGCTTTGCCGGCAAAAATAAGGATAAACAAATAGATAATGCTTGTAAGCAAATAGAAAACAACGTACAGAATAACAAAAATCAAAGGAGCGATCAGCGCAACGGGCAAGCCCACAATGAACTCAAGCAACAAATCAGAAGAATTGACCAGATCCATAACCTGTGCGGGGAGCGAGGGGATCACGGGAAGCAATGTGCCCTTAACAAAATTCGGATCGATTACAACCGTCTTAACAACGATTGTACCGATAAGAGCAAGAAGTACAGATGCAATTACGCAAATACTCTTGATTCTTGTTTTAGCCAGCTTGCGAACAAATACGGACCAAACCACGCTAAGAGCGACAATCAGGAGCAATGCAAGAGCAAAAATAATATCCATAACGATATCTCCTTTGGTGTTTTAAAATCTTAGCATCAAAATGCCATATATAAATAATAACACAACACCAAGGTGTTTGTCAAGGAAAAAAAGGAAAATCGTGCAAACAATCTTCCTTTTTTATCGTTTTATAGGTGAAACATCGACAATCGTCAAAAAAAGCACGCTCTTTTTTGTTTTATCGATTTGAAAGGAGCACATATTTCTTTACAGAAGACAAAAACCACGCCGCAAAAGGGCAAAGGATTCCCGCAAAAAGCCATAAGCTCTCCGTGCTGATCAACACTCCTAACACTCCTGACATAGCACAAAGACTCGTCAAAATGTTTGCACATTCCGCGTGTGATATTCCCGCTGCAAAAACACGATGATGCAAATGTGCCCTATCCGCGCGAAAAGGGCTGTATCCGTGTAAAATCCTTCGGGCCACCGAACTGAAAAGATCAATAATGGGATATGCAAAAATGAACAAGGGTGCAAGTGCCGAAAGGTGTATTCCTTGCCTGAATAATGGCAGAGATAACATCCCAAGTGCAAATCCCAATGCTTCGGAGCCGCAATCTCCCGCAAATACGTGTGCGGGATAACGGTTGTAGATGCGAAATGCAAGGCATGTCGCCATTAAATAAAGTGCAACAATGCCCAAAATACCCTCTCCTGCAACAAAAAAGCATGCCCCCAGCATCAGGCATTCAATGGCACCGCATCCACACAAAAGGCCATCCATTCCGTCGATAAAATTATGCGCGTTAATAAGGAGTACCACCCAAAAAACAGCAGCAACAGTCCAAACGCCATTAGCAACTCCGCTCCCCAAAACCGCAGCCGTAGCAGTAGCCGTTTGGAACAAAAGCTTTGCCCATACACCCAACCCGAAAATATCATCGGCAAGCCCTACAAGCACCATAATTGCGCATCCAAATGCAAGAGAGGTCAAAAAGGCATCCCATTCATTCAATACTGCGAGTCCTAGCAAAAAAGAAAGAAAGATAGCAATTCCCCCATCACGGGGAATACTTCTGCGATGCATACGGCGACCATCAAGCGGAACGTCAATAGCCCCTATTCTCCAAGCGAGGCGAATAACGATGGGTGTGAGAACGTAACACAAAAGAAAAACAAACAAGCCAATAAGAATGTACATACACAAGCTCCTATCAAGATTTTAAAAAATAAGAGGAAAACCCATTACGGATTTTCCCCTTGTTTTTGATGCGTTATGCAACAAACGGCAATTTTTACCGAATTTGCACAAAGCCCAGCTTCTTTTGAATTTTGGAAAGTGTACGGCGCGCGTAATAGGATGCCTCCTCTGCCCCGCGTTTCATTTGTGCTTCAAGCCCTGCCTTATCAGCCATCAATTCGGCAAAACGCGCTTGAACAGGTGCCAATGCATCGGCGGTAGCTTCACCGACCGCAAGCTTGAAATCGCCATAGCCCTTGCCCGCAAATTCACGTTCGATTTCATCATAAGTATTACCTGTGAAACAGGAATAGATCGTCATCAAATTGCTCACACCGGGTTTGTCCTCGGAAAAACGGATTTCTGCCTCGGAGTCGGTCACAGCTCTCTTGAATTTGCGAATAATGGTATCCTTGTCATCTAAAATATAAACGACTGCATTGGTGTTTTCATCGGATTTACTCATCTTTTTGGTGGGCTCTGCCAAGGACATAATCTTTTTGCCGCTCTTTGCCATAATGGGCTCGGGAACGGTGAAAAGATCGGGATAAATTTGGTTGAGACGGTTTGCAATATCGCGGCAAAGCTCAACGTGCTGTTTTTGGTCGATGCCAACGGGTACAACGTCGGTTTGGAACAAGAGAATGTCTGCCGCCATCAGCACGGGATAGGTAAAGAGGCCTGCATTGATGTTGTCGGAATGCTTTGCACTCTTATCCTTGAACTGCGTCATACGGGAAAGCTCACCAAACATAGTAAAACAGTTAAGGAGCCATGCAAGCTCGGCGTGCTCGTGCACCATAGATTGCACGTAGAGGGTATTCTTTTCGGGGTCAAGACCGCAAGCCATATAAAGCGCCAAGGTCTCATAGGTTCGGCGGCGAAGCTCGGCAGGATTTTGACGTACTGTAATAGCGTGCTCGTCTACCACACAGTAAAAGGTTTTATAATGCTGTGAAAATTCGGCAAAATTCTTAATGGCACCAAGATAGTTTCCAATTGTCAGGTTACCGCTGGGCTGTACGCCCGAAAAGCAGACCTTTTGTTCTCCAAACATAATCATTTTTCCTTTCTGGGGTTCTGTTTCTATCATTTTATCATACCCTGCCCTTTTTTACAAGTACCCTTTGCAAAAAAAATGACTTTTTGATAAAATCTGTTCAAAAAAATTGGGGGCTGTCTCAATTTGATGCAGAAGGCGTGATCGGTCTATCGTCGCCGTACAGGCGTACGGCAGAGAGGTCGAGCGCGGCTAAAAAGCCACATAAAAATGAAGAAATCCGTCGAGTTTTTCTCAACGGATTTCAACATTTATAGCAAATTGCTACAAAATTTGATGAAATTGGGGTTGCCATATTCGCGTGGCTTTTGTTTTGCGTTATGTGGGACAGCCCCCGAAAAAATATTTTTGTTTTACTTTGTTGTCGCCATACCTGCGGGGAGATATTGGAGTGCTTCCATCCACAGATAGTAGATGCCGTAGGGAGAATAGAAGATAGGACGGTATTCGTCTGCTTCTTTGGTGTCACCGTTGCCGATTTTGGAAAGCTCACCCTTTACATCTTCCATAGTACCGTGATTGGTAATATGGGTAAGCTGATAAAAGAGGTTATCGAAGCCACCCTTGTAAATAATGGATGTTTCATCTTTTATGAGAGCATCAATGGTTTCATCATACATTTCATCACCGTTCAGCGGAAATTCAGATCCCTCCGGTTTTGCTTCGGTGTTCAAAAGTATGCTGAGATATTCGACTCTATTCTTAAGTATTTCCATTTTGTCGTCAGAATCCAGATCACTCAAGTCCAAATACTTCATAGCGAAATCGTTTAGCTCTTTCATATACTTGATCAGTTCGGTATTCAACATACCGCAAACTTCAAACTCAATGGGCGTTGCGATTTCAATCAAGCCATCGAACGTGGCAGCATCATTTAGGGTTGGATGAACCTTGGCATTGTCTTTGGTATACTCGTGAGTAAACAATCCCATTGTAACTTCATCAGCCTTGGTCTCGGAAAGATTATAGGAAATAGATACATTTGCTCCCTTTGCAACTTCGAGAGTGATATAATACAGTGCATATCTCTTACCTGGTCTTACACCGTTGACTCCATAGTTGGGGGGATTTTCAATTTCACCGGTGTGTTCTTGCTCATCATAATTTACAACCAATGTGAACTCACCGTTGTGAAGAGACGGAACTACGTCCACCAGCGTTTTGTACTTCATATTTCTGCGGAACAGTACGAAAGTATGGTAATCCTTCTCCTCATTGGAAGTATCCACCCAATGGAATCCCAAATTCTCTTTTTGGGTTTCCGCTCTCTCAAGCAGCACTCTGAGCTCATTGTAAATAGCTTTGTTTTCATAGAAATCGCCAACATAGAGGTCGCCGTAAACGTTCAAATTGTAGAATTCTGTTGCATAAAGGTCAAAATCATACTTTGTGGTCTTATAGTCGAAGGTTTCAACATAAGCACACTCTGTACGAGAATTTTCATCCTCTTCGCCCTTTCTGTTCAGGGTTCTGTTTACAACAGTGAACGGTACTTCTACCTTCTGTCCATCTTCCGTTTCTGCGGTCTTTACGTATCTGCTGGGACAGGTATCATAAACCATCGTCAAGGTATAGCCGTAGTCAACAGGCAACTTATCATTTTGAGTGGGCTTAGTGTAAAGATAGGTGTTGACGCGATAATAACCGCCACCCTCCTTGGATTCTTCTACACTTTCAACACTAAAGCGATACGAACCTGTGTTATTGTAGAAATACAAAATCTCAGCATATTCCTTGTTAGTAGTCACTTCACGACTGCGGAATACGTAAACACCCTCACCCTTTTCGTCACACTCTTTCAACCAAGCACTCAAAACCTCATCTCCGTCAAAAGAGCTCTTGCTCAAATCCGAACGGAAGGTGGTGCTATACATTTTAGTAGAAGCGACCGTTGTGGGAATACCAAATTGGGTTACAGATTGCGCATACGTAGCCAAATCAAAGCCAAGTAAAGGCTCAACCAAGGAGTCTCTGTTTTGCTTTTTGCCGTTTTCCCAGATAGCGGCATTCATATCATCCTCAAGGTAAGCGAGGAATGCGTTACCGGTAGCATAAACGTCCATTACATAGTAATTGCCCGCTTTATCTGCAATGCGAGAAACAGCATTATTTTCCACTGTATAATGCTGACCCTCAATACCGTACTGGAGCAGATTGCGAATTTCCTTGTTCGTGTTGAGATAAGTGACGACTTGCATACTGCGTTCAACACTGAGGGTGGTTTTTGCAACCGCAAACATATTGCCGTAAATATCTTCGGCGGTAGCCGTCGGATATGCCACGGGAACAGCGTAGTACTCTGCACCGTTTTCGTCTATGTAATTTCCCTTTGCGTTCAATGTTTCAAGGGTTCCCGGGACAAATTTGATACCGTATTTGGAATAGGTTTTGTCTGCGTTCGTTTCATCTCTGAAGAACGTGATCTTCTCACTCTTGTCTTCAGCGTATTGTGGTTTACCCTCTTCATCAAGTACAGGATTACCCTCTTCATCAAAGATTTGCACAAAGCGATATGCATCCTCTAAGCGATACTCGTTAAGTGCGAGGTAATGCTTTGTGAATTCCTCATTTTCAAACAAACTCTGAACACCAACGATGTTTTGACCGCGGCTGGGTTGGAAATCGAACAGAGGAGTGCCGAAGATGGAAAACTCATCATTACTGATTTCATACGTTTCGGGATCAACGTTCCAATAGTAAGCCAACTGTGCCAAGCATTCGTCATAGGTTGCATCTATGGGAAGCAAGTCGGCACTCTCGTAACGGGAAATCTGATCGATGAACTGATAAACATATTCGTTTGCAAAGCTTTTGATAGAACCTCTGGTTAGATGTCCCTGCAACAAGTATTTATCCATCAACTCTTTGTTGAGACACATATATGTGTACTCACCAATAGGGTTGTTGTTAGGGATAGCGTAAGTAACGCCTTTCTCCTGAACGGCAGAAAGAAGTGTGGGAGAAACAAATTCTTTAATCTTTTTTGCATCACCCTTGAGAGCTTCATCAAGAGGAGCAAGCCAGTCGTCAGCGCGGAGCTTGTCGTACATTTCTTGACCGGACATCAAAAGGTTGTCTGCTCCGTCCTTCACATCACCGATGTAAATGATATCTACCTGATTTTCCAGCACGGTCGGATATTTATCACGGTACATACCGTTCTCGTCGGTAACGATTTCTTCAACCGTTGTTTCTTCTCCTGTTCCGGAGGTTTCGGTCTCGACAGGCTTATTGGCATTTTGCTGTTTCTTACTTTCTGCAAATGCTTCCATGGCAGCCGTCAGCTTGGAAAAATACTCTTCCTCGCTCAGATAGTGAATTTCAAGCTGCGTCTTATACTTTGTTCTGGTCAAAGCATTGATTGCGCTGGTAACGTCGTTGCGGATCTCCTCAGCCACAGGGGACTCGGAAACGATCCACATCGTAAGCGTCATATTGTTTGCAACCTTTGCTTCTTCCAATTCGCTCTTTGCATCCTCTTCCGAATCCTCGGCACATCCTGCCAAAAAAACAGAGAGCATCATTACGAGGCAAAGAAATAAAGCGATCAGTCTCTTGTTCATGGTTCATTCCTCCAAAAAAATCGTGGAACCGTCTCGTGCATACGCGCGAGCACGGGAAATACGTTTATAGATTATATTTTACACCCATTTCTATTTTCTGTCAAGTGAATTTTTTGTTACGAAATTCGCAACTTTTCATATCTCCAACATTGCGGACACGCAGTGTTCACAAATGAATGGGAGTATGCACAAATATACACTTACAGTTTGTTGCATATTGCTTATTGATTATATCAATATGCACAATTCAGGTGCTTGACTTTTGTTGCACTAAGCCAAAATTACTCCATAAAGCCCTTGAGGTGTCTTGCACGGCTGGGATGACGGAGTTTACGCAGAGCCTTTGCCTCAATTTGGCGGATACGCTCTCTGGTAATGTCAAATTCCTTGCCGACCTCCTCAAGCGTGCGGGTGCGACCGTCATAAAGTCCGAAGCGAAGCTTAATAACGTGCTCCTCACGGGGAGTAAGCGTGTGCAGCTGACGCTCAAGCTCCTCGCGCAGAATACTGGTAGAGGTTGCCTCTGCCGGGGATGGCGTATCATCATCGGGAATAAAATCGCCAAGGTGGCTATCCTCTTCCTCGCCGATTGGTGTTTCAAGAGACACGGGATCTTGCGCGATCTTCATAATTTCGCGCACTTTTTCAGCACTCATGGAAATACGCTCACCAATCTCATCGGCGGTAGGCTCACGGCCGTTTTCCTGCAAAAGCTGACGGGAAATACGGGAAACCTTGTGGATGGTTTCAACCATGTGCACGGGAATGCGAATGGTTCTTGCCTGATCGGCAATCGCACGGGTGATAGCCTGACGGATCCACCAGGTTGCATAAGTGGAGAACTTATAACCCTTGGTGTAGTCAAATTTATCAACAGCCTTCATCAAGCCCATATTTCCCTCTTGGATAAGGTCAAGGAAGAACATTCCGCGTCCAACATAACGCTTTGCAATACTAACGACCAAACGCAGGTTCGCCTCGACCAACTCGACCTTTGCATCCTCGTCACCAATCATCATACGCTCTGCAAGCTCTTTCTCGCGGTCAGCGGTCAAAAGCGGTACACGGCCGATTTCTTTGAGATAGAGACGAACAGGGTCGTCAATAGCAAGTCCCTCTTGTTCGAGAATACGTTCCATATTCTCGGCAGCGCTAAAGGCCTCTACCTCGTTTTCGATTGCGCTCAATTCCTCGCTGGAAAGATCGCTATCAAAGGAGATTCCGTTGTCTTCGAGCGTTTCATAGAGCTTGTCGATGCTTTCAGCATCGAAATTCATCTCCTCAAGTGCTTCGTCAAGGTCGGATGCGGAGAGCTTTCCCTTCTTGCCCTTTTCAATCAGTGCACTGACGTCTATCTTTTTTTCGTTGCCCACAAGGGTTTCGGAAGACTCCGGTGCAACCTGGGCTTCTACTTCTTTTGTTTCTACGTCTTTCATTCTCGTTTTGCCTTTCTTTTATGTAATGGTGTCTTTTTTTCGCTTTTTCTCGCGCAAATGTTGGAGATGCTTGTCCACTCCTTGCTCACTTACTTCGAGAAGTTTTTTCTCATCTTTGAGTGTCTCAACAGAAGAGCGGAAGATTTCGGGTCCATTTTGCGAAAGTTGTCGACGTGCGACCTCGGCTTTCTCAATCCTTCCCATCTCGTCGGGGGTAAATTCTGCCCCCATAAGAGCTACGGAAAGTCCCTCCTCGGTAGCGTGACGTCGTATAATCGATGCAAACACGCGCCGATAAAAATCGGTGACAAAATGTTCTTCTTTCAATTCTATTGTGCCGTTTTGCACAGCGTTACGGTATTCCTCGTAAATGAGTAAAAGACCGATAACCGCTTCCTCTGTTGCCGCGGCGCGCGGATGCTGTGCCGCTTCGGGATTGACACGGTCGCCGAAATTCTTGACCGTTGCCTGCGCTTCCCGTGTGTCACGCGCGGCCTGCTCACGGCGGTTGCGACGCCGATATTGCTCAACACTGTTGCGCAAAACATCAATGGGAAGTTCTAATTTTGAAGCGATGTATGCTAAGTAGACCTCCCTTTCAACGGGTGAGGGATATTCCGCTATCATTGCGCAAAGTTCGCCCGATGCGCGAATCTTGTCGCTTCCCTCGCCGAGATCATAGCGAGAGAGGATACGGTCGGCTTTGTGCTCAAAACCCGTACGGCTTTCTTCCAACACACGGCGGAAGCGATCGGGGCCGAATTTTTGAATATACTCGTCGGGATCCTTGGCACCGTTCAATTTGAGCACGCGCACATCCATTCCAACCTCGCCAAGCATACGCATCGCCTTGTTTGCGGCGTTCTGCCCTGCCTCATCGGCATCGTAGGAAATAATAACACGTTGTGTGTATTTGGAAAGAATGCGGGCGTGGTCGGCAGTAATTGCCGTCCCAAGCGTTGCCACGGCGTTCTCAAAGCCTGCAGCGTGCAGAGCGATGACGTCCATATATCCTTCGCAAAGAATGACGCGCTCGGAGCAGCAGTTCTTTGCAAAGTTGAGCGCGAACAAATGTCGGCTCTTTTTAAATGCGGGTGTATCGGAAGAGTTAAGATACTTGGGCTTGGAGTCATCCATTACGCGTCCGCCAAAGGCGACCACGTTGCCCGAAGTATCGATGATGGGAAACATGACGCGATTGCGGAAAAGGTCGTACATTTTGTCATTTTGACTACGCCTGCACAGATAAGCGGCAATAAGTTCGTCGTCTGAATACCCTTTCTTGTGCATATGGTCGTATAATGCCCAAGAACTGTTTGGTGCATAACCCAAGCCGAAATGCTTGATGGTTGCCTCACTCAAGCGTCTCTGCCGCCTGAAATAGTCCATACCGACAGCACCGATGCGAGGGTCGAACAAACAAGCGCGGAAGAAGCGTGCAGCTTCAAGGTTCATCTCCAACACACGCTTGCGAGGCACTCCCCTCTCTTCAGGAAGACCTGTTTCGCGTGGGAGCGGTAAACCCGCACGCGTTGCAAGATGCTCGACAGCCTCGGCAAAATCCATATTCTCGATTTTTTGCACGAACGTGAGCGCAGAACCGCCCGCCTGACAGCCAAAGCAATAAAACATACGCTTGGCAGGCGTTACGGTGAACGAAGGAGTCTTTTCGCTGTGGAAGGGACATCTGCCCACAAGATTGGCACCCGTCCGTTTGAGCGTGACATAGCGACCAATGAGTTCTTCTATGTCGGTTCTGTCGATAACCTCTTGTATGAAATTTTCGGGAAATCTCACAGACACTCCTCCCTTCTTGCACTTTTATTTGCCAACAAATTGGCGTTCTATAAATAAGATACGCAAAAAAAAGAAGATATACTTTTTTCTTTGCGTATTTTTTATAATTTATTTGAATTCATTTGAAAAATGCATTTTTATCGGTAATCAAAGCGCTTTCCGCGAACGGTGGGCTGGGTTCCTCCGTTGCTGATCTCGCGCACGCGCGCAAAAACGTCCTCTACAATGGGGTCTTTTACCGAGAACAAAAGTGTTACGCGGTCAGAGAACTGCGTGTCATCGATGACTGCACCAAAGCGCGGAAGCTCAGCTTGATATTTTTGATAATCGGAATAGGAACATACCAATTCCAGCTCGGTGTACTGCTCATAAGTGATAATATGTGCCGCATCGAGGGCAAGACGAGCGGTGTGGGAATATGCACGCACGAGTCCGCCGGCACCGAGAAGGATACCGCCAAAGTAGCGCGTGACAACGACAACCGCATCGCTTACGCCACTCTTGCGAATGGTATCGAGCACAGGAACGCCTGCCGTCCCCTGCGGCTCGCCATCGTCGGAATAGCGCGCGACGATCTCCCCTTTTTGCAGATACGCCCACACGTTGTGGCGTGCATCGGCATATTCACTTTTCTTCTTTTTGACGTAAGCCAGCGCTTCTTCCTCACTTGAAACAGGGCAAGCGTGACCGATGAACACCGATTTCTTTTCCACAAACTCGGCAACTCCCTCGTGCTCGAGCGTAGTGTGAAATACCGATTCTGCCATAGGGACCTCCTCTTATCAAATGTGTTAATATTCCTCTTTTTCTTGCCACGTGGGGTCAAATTCGCGCAACATACCGTGCGCTTTAGCATCCACCACGGCGGTGGCAATGATCTCATCCGCACCGTATTCTACGTCCTCGACAGTCGCATAAGTGTAGAGCGTGTTGAGCGCTCCCGCGCGACTGTTGGGAATGTGGAACGTGATGCGTTTTTTGCCCTCATGAAGAATGGCTTGCATCTCTTCGAGGAGTCTCTCGATCCCCTGACCTGTTTTTGCCGAAACGGCAACCGTATGCACGTTCTCGGCTGTTTTGCCGGGCATCCAGGGGTCGCTGATGCCAAGGTCACATTTGTTAAAAACGTATAGTTTGGGCTTTCCCGATGCACCCAATTCTTCGAGAAGTTCTTCGGTTACTTTAACCTGCTCGGGATGCTCGGGGTCGGAAACGTCGATGACGATCATGAGCGCATCGGCATAGACTGCCTCGTCAAGCGTGGACTTAAATGCATGGATAAGATGGTGCGGCAGCTTGCGAATAAAGCCGACTGTGTCGGTAAGCAGAACGCTGTCTCCACTCGGCAATTCGTACTTTCGCGTGGTGGGGTCAAGCGTTGCAAATAGCTTATCCTCGGCAAGAATACCTGCATCTGTCAGGCGATTGAGAAGCGTCGACTTGCCCGCATTGGTGTAACCAACGATGGCAATTTTGGGGATGCCGCTACGGTCACGTGCTGCACGCATCGTCTTGCGATTGCCTTCCAATTCGCGTAGCTCTTCCTCAAGAGCAACTACGCGGCGGTGCATATGGCGACGGTCGGTTTCGAGCTTGCTCTCACCGGGGCCTCTCGTACCGATGCCACCGCCAAGACGGGACATTTCCACACCGTGACCGGTCAAGCGCGGAGCGGTGTATTTGAGCTGTGCCAACTCGACCTGCAATTTACCCTCGCGGCTGACCGCGTGGAGCGCGAAAATATCGAGAATGAGCATCGAGCGGTCGATAACGCGCACGTCCTTGCCGAGTTCTTCCTCAAGATTGCGAATCTGCGAGGGAGCGAGCTCTTCGTCAAAAACGACAAGCTCTACCTCGTTATCCTCGCAAAGCGATGCGATTTCGGCAACCTTGCCCGAACCGATGAGGGTGCGCGGATTGGGTTTATCCATATTTTGAATGACCTTTGCAAAGCAAACGCCGCCTGCTGTATCGAGCAGACGTTCAAGCTCGCAAAGACTTTTTTCGAGTTCATCCGCCTCTCTCTGATTGGTGCAAACACCGACCAAAAGCGCGCGAATTGCTTGGTATTCCATAAAAAACGACCTCCAATGGAAAGAAAAATGGGCAAGCTGACACGCAGCCTGCCCTTTTTGTACAGAACCGACCCTTGCAGATTACTTCTGGAAAGCAGCGATTCTCTTCTTGAACTTATCCACACGTCCGCCGGCGTCAACAAACTTTTGCTTACCGGTGAAGAAAGGATGGCACTTGGAGCAAATTTCAACTTTGATCTCGCCGCCCTTGGTGGACTTGGACTCTACGGTTTCGCCGCATGCGCATTTGATAATGCACTTTTCGTACTTAGGATGGATTCCCTCTTTCATTGATGTGTACCTCATTTCATAATTTTGATGTTCTTTGACATCATTTCGCCTCTGGGCGACATACGGACATATTATAGCACAATCAAACAAGAATTGCAAGGGGTTTTGCAAAAAAAGTTTTCTTTTTTTTATATAAATTACGCATTTTTTTGCGTTTTATGTACAACAGATTAAAAAATCGAAGCGCGGCGATGAAAACACCGCCGCGCCGTGGTTGTTATTTATTCTTCACATTCAAATTCGCAGAGGTAAACATACTGAGCTAAAAGGGATGCATCATTCCATTTCCAATCTTGATCATATTTCAAGTCCATAAACCACTCTCTTCCATGACCATTTGAGGGTTCTCCCTTTATCCAATCGGTGTAGTCAAACAACTCATCTGTTATCCAATGCCATTTTTCGCCATCGGAGTATCCACCCAACCATACGTACCATTGTTGGTTGAATGATTTCAAATACGAAACGATAAACGTTTGTTCCTCTTCGCTGGTAATGGTTGCCAAATGACCGCCGAGAGCCTCACAGCGAGAATATGCTTCAAACCAATTGCATTTATCGGTAAATACTACGTAGATGTTTCCGTTGTATTTTGCCGCATTGCATTGCTCGCACATTTCAATGCCGGTTTCCTCATTGAGTACAAAATTGTGCTCTAATTTTGCCAATGCTTCGGTTTCCTCTACGCCGCAATAAGTGCAAATGCGATATTGTTCGCCATCAGTCCAGCAGGTTGGCTCAGCGGTGGTCTCCCAATCGGTAAAGATGTGCTCACACTCGGCAACATCAAGATTAAATTCACATACAAAACCATATTGATATTGATAGTCGTCATCGTTCCAAAGACCGGGCTGTTCTACAGTTGCAAGCAACGGGCTTTCTACGCGAATAAAATATTGATTATCACGGTTGAAATTAGGTTGTCCGGACTTCCAATTTGTGTATTCAAACGGTTCTTCAGTGATCCAATGGAAGCCATCTGTAAGACGAATGCCGCCAATCCAATATGCTTCCAAAGTACGCAGATCCGAGCTCATCAAATTGTTGATAACCTCTTGCTCATATTTCGATGTAACGGTTGCCAAATGACCGCCCATCTCTTCGCAAAGCTCGTAGGCATCGAACCAATGATATTTGTCCTCGAAGACGACATAAAGATGTCCTGCAAACAGGATGCCATTGCAAAGGGTGCAGGTGTGAAGTTGTGTTTCCTCGTCCTTTACAAAATTGTGTGCCAAGGGAGCAACGGGAGCGGTTTCGACTACGCCGCAGGCGCGGCAGGATCTGCGCTCTTCACCGTAGGTAAAGCAGGTTGCCGACTCCAAAAGTGCCAACTGCATCCAATCATGAGCCGCGGGAATTACTTCTTGTGCCACGAAAACTTCACCGCAAACAGAGCAATGCGAACCTGCGGTTAAACCATCTGTGGTACAGGTTTTGGCAACTGCCGCATCGACAACTTCGTTGTGACCGAGGGCGTTGATCTCTTGGGCTTCTTTTTCACCACAAGTGCAGATACGTTCTTGTTGTCCTTTTTCTGTACAAGTAGCGTTTTGCGTGGTTGCCCAAGCACCAAAGGTGTGTGCGTGCGGTTGCGTGGTTGTTTCGGGTGTGGTTACTTCGGGTGCGGTTACTTCGGGCGTGGTTATTTCGGGTGTGGTTACTTCGGATGTGGTTACTTCGGGTGTGGTTGCTTCGGGTGTGGTTACTTCGGGCGTGGTACTCTCTTCGTTGCCACCAAAAAGGTTACCCAAAATGTTTCTGCAAGAAACGGTTGCAAGCAAAATGATTGTCAATAGACCACACAATGCCGCAATTTTCAGGATTTTTTTCATTTTCCTTTTTCCTCCTAAAATGAAATAAAATAAAAAGTGCGCCTACCGTAGTAAGCGCACAAAAACGCAAACTCCGATAGTCGCCAAACTAATCTTTGAATTGCAAAAACGGTATAACCGCACAGCCAAAGTTGGAATTTGCATTTTATCAAATCCTATCTTTAGCAGCGCAGAAAAAAGATATACTTCTCCCAATAAAGAAAGTTATACCTATTTTGCAATATTTGATTAGTTTGGCACGTCCATTATACTACGAATTGGCAGTTTTGTCAATGGTTTTCTCGAAAAACAATCGATCTCTATCAAATCACACCCCTGTATGTCATCTCTGAGAAGGCGGCAAGCGATAACATACAGTGAGTTTGTTTTGTTGTTATCGTTAGAAAAGATGCTTTATCTATTCCAAAACATCAGCAATGAAAATTCCCTTTTATATTGACAAACGCGCGCAAAAATAGTATAATGGATACAGAAAAAATCCGAGGAGAAAGGAGAGAGAAAAATGAAGATCACCGTTATCGGTTGCGGACGTTGGGGCTCGCTGATCGCTTGGTATCTCGACCGCCGCGGACACAAAATAACGCTCTATGGGCGCGAAAATTCCGCCAATATGCAGTCTTTCCTTGCAACGCGAAGCAACAGTCTTTTGACGCTGCCCGAAAGCATTGATCTCTCCACTTCCCTTTTCTGTGTAGAGGATGCCGACATCATTATCATCTCCATCAATTCGCAGGGCTTGCGCGGACTGATGCAAGAATTGAAGCCCCTTGGCTTGCAAAAAAAGACTTTTGTGCTTTGTATGAAAGGTCTTGAGATTGAGAGCGGCAAACGCCTTTCCGAAATTGTTGAAGAAGAGTGTGACGAAAGCTGTCGCGTAGCCGTTTGGCTCGGCCCCGGGCACGTGCAGGAATTTTGGGCAGGTATTCCCAACTGCATGGTCATCGACAGCCGTTCCAATCGCGTCAAGCAGATGCTTGTTGAAGCCTTTTCGGGCGATCTGATCCGCTTTTATTACGGTCAGGATCTCATCGGCAACGAGATCGGTGCGGCATCCAAAAACGTCATCGGCATTGCCGCAGGTATTCTTGACGGACTGTCGCTTTCCACCCTCAAGGGTGCTTTGATGAGTCGCGGCACACGTGAGATATCCCGTCTCATCGACGCTATGGGCGGTAATCCCTTCTCCGCCTACGGACTCTGCCATCTTGGCGACTACGAGGCAACCGTTTTCTCTCCCTATTCGCACAACCGCCGATTTGGTGAGGCGTTTGTTAAGGGTGAGGAATTTACCCAGCTTGCCGAGGGATATTACACTGTGGCGGCACTGCATAAGATGGCTGCAGAATATCGCGTGGAGCTCCCCATTTGCGAGGCAGTCTATCACATCCTCTACGATGGCAAGGACGCAAAAGACGAAATTGAAGCCTTGTTTGCTCGCAGTTTGAAAAAGGAGTTTTGACGCCTATGGAACGCATTTTTGACACACACGCTCACTATTTTGATAAAAAATTCGAGTCGGTCGAGGGTGGCGCAAATGCTATTCTTTGCGACCTGTTTGAAAACCAAAATATTGCCGGAATTGTCAACGTTGGCACAAATCTCCAAAACGCACACGAGGTCATCAAGCAGGCATCACGCTACGAAAAAATGTATGCCGCAATAGGTGTTCATCCCGAGGATTGCCACTTTATCACCGACCCCGAAGCGGCTCTCTCGGAGCTCTCTTCTTTGCTTGAAGACGAAGAAAAAAGAAAACAAAACAAAATCGTCGCACTCGGCGAGATCGGTCTTGACTACCATTGGCAATCCTACGACAACGGCAGAATTCCAATGAACAAAGAATTGCAAGCATTCTTCTTTAACGAGCAAATGAAGCTTGCCGAAAAACTCTCTCTGCCAGTCATCATTCACGACCGCGAAGCGCACGGCGATTGCTTTGAGACGGTTCTCCGTTATCCTAACGTAAAAGGCGTCTTTCACAGTTATAGCGGCTCAGCAGAGATGGCGCACGAGCTCACAAGACGTGGTTGGTATATCTCCTTTTCGGGTACGCTGACCTTTACTAACGCCGCACGCGTAAGAGAGGCGGCAAGTGCTGTTCCACGTGACCGCTTGCTCATCGAAACCGATGCTCCCTACCTCGCCCCGCACCCTATGCGAGGCAAGCTTAATCACTCGGGATATCTCCCTCTCGTTCTTGAAACACTCGCTCAAATTTGGGGTTGCACTCCCGGGGAGGCCGCCGAGCAAACCTACCAAAATGCAATCACATTTTTCAACCTGCCCTGATGTGTGCAAAATGCACAAAAATCGAGGCTTGTTTTTTACATTCACTCGGTGAAAAAGTTGGAAAATCCACTTGAAAAAAATTGAGGTATATAGTATAATAGAAGAGAACCCGGCTTTTTTTGCCGGAAAACAAACGAAAGGTATTACAAAACAGGTATATTACCATGGCTAAGATTGAAACAAAAAACATTCGAAATATTGCATTGCTGGGTCACGGCGGCTCCGGAAAGACCACCCTGGCTGAGTCTATGCTCTATATTGCAAAAGAGACCGACCGCTTGGGCAACGTTGGCGCCGGAAACACCGTTTGCGACTACGACCCCGAAGAGGCAGCTCGCCACATCTCTATTTCCGCTTCTATCGCTCCTCTGATGT
>SVQS01000146.1 GCA_015065205.1 Oscillospiraceae bacterium | reverse complement strand
CAGGTTCGAGGCGCAAAACGGGTGCGCGACTGCGAATAGTCTCCAACATAAGAGAGGGATTTTCACAAAGAAGCAGGAATAACACGTAAGCGGGGGGCTCTTCCAGCGTGAGCAAAAAAGCATTTTGTGCCTGCGATGTCATCAGATGAGCTTCCTCAATGATATAAACCTTGATCGAAAGATCATTTGGCGGAATGTATACGTCCTGCCGCAATTCGCGAATGGGGTCAACGCCAAGCGTTGCCTTGTCGCCGCGATTGACATAAATGATATCGGGGGAGTTGCCCGAGAGTATCTTGCGGCAGGTGGGGCATTCGAGGCAGGGGAGCGGTGCATGGGCATCCTTCCCACGTTCGCAAACAAGTGCGGCGGCAAGGTTAAGAGCCAGCGTGTGCTTTCCAAAACCGCGCTCACCCGAAAGAATATAGGCGTGCGAAAGCTTGCCTGCCAAAAGCTCGTCACCGAGACGGGCGCGCAGACGCTCATTTGCAACTACGTCTGTCAGTATTGGGCGCATACGCACACCTCCTCTCTGTCGCGTGGCGACATTCTACTCCACTCTCATTATAACAGTTTTTTTGTTTTTTGTCAATACAAAGGGCTTTGCCAAACCTAAATTTTTTGCGCTTTTTTCTAAAAATACGAGTGTAACAATTGACATCGCGTCGAAAATAGGTTATAATAGTCTATGTATATCGTAAGTATACAATACAGCCACAAAGAAAGGAGATTGCAAAATGAAAGTTACAAAGCAATCCATTATCGGCGATATTCTTGATTACGATCGCGAAACCGCGCAATTCTTTTTTGCCATCGGTATGCATTGCCTGGGTTGTCCCGCATCTCGCGGTGAGTCCATTGAGGATGCCTGCGCCGTACACGGAACCGACGCCGACGCTCTGGTAGAGGCTATTAACAAGTTCCTCGCCGAAAAGAAATAATTGGCACAGGGGGTGCCGTACTGTATGTGCGGCACCCTGCTTTCACAACCGATTGCCAACGAAAGGAGACCTATGCAATCTATCATTACTCCGTCGGCGCGTTTGTGCAGTGCTCTCCCATACTTGACGAAGGGCGGCGCTGTGATCGACGTTGGAACCGACCACGCATACCTGCCCATCTATCTTGTTGGGCAGGGAATTTCTTCGCGCGCGCTCGCGTGCGATATTAACCGCGGCCCTATCGAGAGCGCAGAGAGGAATATTGCCGCCGCAGGGCTTGGGGATAAGATCGATACGCTTTGCACCGATGGGCTTCACGGTGCCGAAGGTTATGAAACCGATGACGTACTGATTTTTGGCATGGGCGGAGAACTGATTATTCGCATCCTCTCCGAGGCACCGTGGCTAAAGACTCCCCGCATTGGTCTTGTTCTGCAACCTATGACACGCGCGCATCTGTTGCGCGGCTGGCTGCTTGAGAACGGTTTTTCTATTGTGGGAGAGACCATTACACACGAGGATAGAAGATACTATCAAACTATAGCCGTAAGATATAGCGGTGAAAATGAAGAATACACCGAGGAGGAATTGCTCCTTGGTCGATTGAATATACAAAACAACGCACCGAATCTCTGTGGCTTTGTAGAGCACGAGATCGACGTTTGGGAAGCCATCCTGCGCGGAAAATCTCGCGCAACCGATGCAGATACACGCGACGAAGAGCGTGTTTTGAAATTTTTGAAGGCAAGATTGGAGATGCTGAAATGACGGTAAGAGAACTGTATGCGTTTTTAGAGGAAAGAATCCCTCGCGCGCTTTCCTGTGATTGGGATAACGACGGACTAATGGTCTGTGCCAACGATAAAGCCGAGGTGCGCCGCGTATTGGTAGCACTCGACATCACTGCCGCAGTTGCAGAGCAGGCTATTAAAGAGGGATACGACCTTATCGTGTCGCATCACCCCTTGATTTTCCGCCCCATCAAGGCGTTGGCGGTTGGAGAGACGGTTGCAAACAAGGTGATTCGCCTGCTCACATCGGGTGTTTCTGCTATGAGCTTTCATACCCGTCTCGATGCCGTAGAGGGCGGTGTCAATGACGTTCTTGCAAACACCTTGGGGCTTTCCGATATTACTCCCTTCGGCAAGGATGGCGAGGAAATGGGGCGCATCGGCAATCTTGCAAAGCCTATTTCTTTGCGCGAATTTGCCGAGCTTGTTAAGAGCGCTACGGGTGCCGAGCACGTACAAATCAGCGATGCGGGCAAGCCCGTCTCTCGCGTAGCCCTTTTGGGCGGTGGCGGTGCCGGTGAGGTCGCAGCTGCGGCTGCCGCAGGAGCTGACACATACCTCACGGGTGAACTAAAGCACGACCAACTGACCGAAGCTCCCGAGAGAGGAATGAACCTGATTATGGGCGGTCACTTCTTTACAGAGAACCTCGTGTGTGACCGCATCCGTGAGCTGCTTCTCGAGGCAGATGAAACACTCACGGTCGACGTCGTGAACAGCTACCCCGCAGAATTTGTTTGATAATAGGGAGAATGAAAATGACCTACGTAATTGCAGATATTTGTGGCAACTACCAAAAATTCAAGGAGTTGATGGACAATGTTCTCATCAGCGATAGCGATACGCTTTATATCCTGGGCAACACCGTCGATTTTGGCGACGAACCAATGGAGCTGATTGAAGACATCAGTATGCGCGCCAACGTCTACGCGGTAGCGGGTGCGCGCGACTATCTTGCCGCCCGTATGCTTTACGGCTTTGATAAAATGCTTAAGGGTGGCACCACGCCCGATGCAAACTATATTTCCGAGATGACCGCTTGGGTCGCCGAGGGTGGACAAACCACGCTCGACGGCTTCCGCGCACTTGATGCCGACGCGCGCGAGGGCGTGCTTGATTATCTTTCCGAAATGACCCTCTACGAAGAAGCAAACGTCAAAGGCAAAACCTATATTCTGATGAGTCGCGGCATTGCCAATTACGATGCTGACACCGACCTTGAGGATTACGAGCCCGAGGATTTCTTTGCAGAGAATGCCGAGGCACCCGAAATCAAGGATGCCATCGTAGTAGTCGGCGGTGAGCCTACCAAGAGCGGTAAGATTGAAAGAGACGGCAACATTATTCGCATCAACTGTGGCGCGAAATTGGCGTGTCTCTGCCTTGAGAACGGCAAGGAGTTCTACGTCTGATGCAAAAGAATGATATTTTGCGCGTCTGTATCGAGGAGATCAACAATCTCGGCTTTGGTGTGGCACACGCAGAAGAGAAGAACGGCGGGCGCGGAAAGGTCATTTTCGTGCGCGATGCCGTAACAGGTGACGTGCTGGATGCACGCATCATCAAAGTGAATAAGAGTTATCTCATTGCAAAAATTGAGAGAATGATAGAGCCTTCCGCGCTTCGCGCGACGGATGGCGTCTGCACTGCCGCGGGATGCGGTGGGTGCGTCTATCAGCATATCCAATACGAACACGAAGCCTTCCTCAAGCGCGACTACGTCGAAAACGCTTTCCGCAAAGCGGGACTTTCGGATGTGACTGTGGGAGAGCTTCGCCATACAGGCGAGCTGACACGCTATCGCAACAAAGCGCAATATCCCGTTGCCAACGGCAAAGGGGGAATGATGGCAGGCTTTTATGCCACAGGTACGCATCGCATCGTTCCTATGTCCGATTGTGCGCTGCAACCTATCCTTTTTGGAGAGGTTGTTACATACATTTGTCAATTTTGTGACCGCAACGGCATCCGCGCTTACGAAGAAAAAAACGGACGCGGTGAGTTGCGCCACATTTATCTGCGTACGGGTGCCGAGACGGGAGAGGTAATGGTCTGCCTTGTTGTCAACGGCACACACCTCAAAAACGAAGATACGCTTGCACGTGAATTGATGGAGCATTTTCCCTCTGTCAAGAGCGTGATGCTCAACGTCAATCGCGAGAACACCAACGTCGTTCTCGGTGACGACTACCACTGCATTGGCGGCAGAGACTATATCGAAGATGTTTTGTGCGGACTTACGTTCCGCATCTCCGCGGGAGCGTTTTATCAGGTCAACCATAACGCTTGCGAGCTGCTGTACGGCATCGCACGTGAGCGCGCAGAATTGACGGGAAAAGAGACCGTCCTCGACCTCTATTGCGGTATTGGTACTATCGGTCTTTCTATGTCGAAAAATGCCGAAAAAGTGATAGGCATTGAAATCGTCGAGGAAGCCGTCATACGCGCCGCAGAAAATGCCGCACGAAACGACATAACGAACGCCTATTTCTATTGCGGTGACGCTTCGAACGCCGAAAAGCTGTTGGAGCGTGCCGAAGCAGCACACGGTGACGTATCGGGAGCAACCGTCATTATGGACCCCCCTCGCAAGGGAAGCACACCCGAGCTCATCACCTACCTCGCCAAGCGCAATTTTGCGCGCATTGTTTACGTCTCCTGCAATCCCGACACTTTGGCAAGAGATTGCGTTCTCTTCAAAGAATTGGGATACGAAATTGGAGAGGTAACGCCGGTTGATATGTTCCCGAGGACAGGGCATGTCGAGTCGGTCGTGTGTCTCACACGACGACTCGACGTCGATATGCGCCGCTGACGCGTCGCTCGATATGTCTTCGACTCGATATGGCGCTTCGCGCTCGATATGCGTTGCCCAACGGGCAACG
>SVQS01000145.1:1660-4737 GCA_015065205.1 Oscillospiraceae bacterium | reverse complement strand
GGCGCCCCCCCATATTCGGCGCTTTTCTTTTTTGATAACTTTTTTCTTTTGCGCCTTTTTCGGCAAAAGAAAAAAGTGGCTGACAAGTTTTTGTAAATAAACAGGTTGTTTATCAACATAAACTCCGCAGCCACCTTTTCTTTGCAGAGTAAAGGCGCAAAGAAAAGGTTAACGAAAAGAAACGCCGAGGTTTTTGTTTCGCGTGTTGCGACACGCGACAAGGGCTACGCGCCCTTGACCGCGGAAGCTTTTTGAAAAAAGCTTCACCAAAAACTTGCTACTGAGCACTTAAACTAAAGAATGCAAAACGGGTTGCCGAGCTTTGCTCGACAACCCAAAAATCACTTTTGACAAAGAATTTCGGGCAGCGCATCCCACGCCACCTCAAACCGCATCGGTTTTTGTGTTACAGGGTGCAAAAATGCAAGACGTGTTGCAAATAGCGCAATTTGTCGGTTATCTCCGCGCGCACCGTATTTTCCGTCGCCCAACAGCGTGTGCCCACGGGATGCAAACTGTACGCGGATTTGATGCGTTCTGCCCGTGTGCAGTAAAATGTGCACAAGCGAGCATTCTTCGCCGCGCGCTGTTGTGAGATGATCTATGGTGTCATACTCCAAAAGAGCCTCTTTTACGCCTGCACGTTTGCGTTCGACAACAAAGGTCTTGTTTTGACGCCTGTCGTGGAAGAGCAAATCTCGCATTTCACCGCACTCGGGATTTGGGGCTCCTCGCACTACGGCAAGGTATTCCTTTTTAAGTTCTCTCGCTTGTACGGCTGCCGAAAGCTTTGCTGCTGCCGCAGGAGTTTTGGCATACACCATCACACCGCCAACGCCGCGGTCAAGGCGGTGAACGGTGCCGATATATCCGCCCGTGCGCTCTGCGAGAAGGTCAGCAAGCCCCTCTTTTGAAGAGGTTGATTCGCAAACAAGGAAGGGCGGCTTTAGCACGACAATGATATGTGCATCCTCAAACAAAACAGAAATATCCATAGAAAAAATCCTTTTCAGAATAATTTTTTAACAGAAGAAAGGGGGAGTGAAAATATGCAAAAAATGCAAGAAAACGCACCACGTGTGTGCAAAAACGCGTTAATTAAGGCTCTTGGAGCGCATATTAACGGTGTAACGGTGCGCGTGTTTGATGAAATCGACTCCACCAACACCGAGGCCAAGAGAATGGCAGCAGACGGCTTCCGTGGAGACGCGCTCCTTATAGCACAAACGCAAACAGCAGGCCGCGGACGCATGGGGCGCAGTTTTTATTCTCCTGCACAAACGGGTGTTTATTTCAGTATTCTTCATACGCTAAATACCCCTCTTTGTGATGCGGTTGCAATCACTTCGGCAGCATCGGTTGCCGTTATGCGTGCTATCCGAACTCTTACGGGAATTCAAACTGAAATCAAGTGGGTAAACGACCTTTATTATAATGAAAAGAAAATTTGCGGTATTCTCACCGAAGCTGTCAGCGCGGGGGAGAGCACGCACGTAATTGTGGGCATTGGAATCAACCTTGATACTGCCGATTTCCCCGATGAGCTTACAGCAATTGCAGGCTCGCTCAACGCAAACATTGATGCATCTGCCCTCATTGCCGAAATTTATCGCGGGATCACCCTCTATTTGCAAGAACCGAATGACAGGGAATGGCTTGCAGATTACCGCGCACATTCTATGGTCCTTGGTCACCGTGTGGCTTGGACAGAAGCCGGAATCACACGTATCGGCATAGCCGAAGCTATCGATGAAGATGGTGCACTGCTCATTCAAAATGAAGAAAACAGCATTGTTAGATTGCACACAGGGGAGATCTCTTTGCGTCCTTTAGAAGATAAAATTTAGAATAAATCTAATTCTCTTTCTAAAAAACAACTAAAAAAGCCTAAAAAAGGACGTTTTTCACCCAATTATAACACGAAAACGCCCTTTTTCTTTTTTATTCATAAAAAGTTAACATATAAAATGCGAGCTCCGTATTGCAATTTTTTCTAAAAGAAGATAAAATAATATGATAAATTAAAAAATCAAAATAAAGAAAAGGAAACATAAATGTTAGAATTTAAAAACGTATCTTACGAAACGCCGGAGGGCAAGGTCATTCTGCGCGACGTAAGTTTGAAAATCGACGATCGCTTTGTGGCGGTGACCGGTCCGAACGGAAGCGGCAAATCCACTATGGCAAAGCTGATCGCGGGTATTTATACTCCCACTGCCGGTCGAATCTTTTTGGACGGTGTGGATATCACTGATCTTTCCATCACCGAGCGTGCCAAAAGCGGCATTAGCTTTGCTTTCCAACAGCCCGTGCGTTTCAAAGGCATCACCGTCAAGGAGCTTATTTCCATCGCATCCGGCAAGAACATTTCGGTGGCTGAAGCATGCTCCTATCTTTCCGAGGTGGGGCTCTGCGCCAAGGATTACGTAAACCGCGAGGTTGACGGCTCTCTTTCGGGCGGCGAGCTCAAGAGAATTGAGATCGCAATGATCAATGCACGCGGCACGAAGCTCTCTGTTTTTGACGAGCCCGAGGCAGGCATCGACCTGTGGAGTTTTAACAACTTGATACAGGTTTTTCGCAATATGTATAAAAAAACCAAGGGCACCATTGTCATTATCTCGCACCAGGAGCGTATTCTCGACATTGCCGATAAGATTATCGTCATTGCCGATGGACGTGTGGCCGCTTACGGTACCAAAAACGAGATTTTACCCGAGCTTTTGAACGCTCAGGTGGGATGCAGATTTTTTGAGGAGGTGCGCAAATAATGATGGACGCTATTCAAAAAAAGCTGCTTGAACAGGTCGCAGACCTGCACGACGTGCCTCAAGGTGCGTACTCCTTGCGCATTAACGGCAACCTGTATGGCAAAAACGACTCCGAAAACATCAGCATTGTTGCAAAAACCGACAAACAGGGTATTGATATTTACGTCAAACCCGGTACCAAAAATGAGAGCTTGCACATCCCCGTTTTGCTTGCACAATCGGGATTGAAAGAACTCGTATATAACGACTTCCACATTGGTGCAGATTGCGACGTTACTATCGTTGCAGGATGCGGAATTCACAACA
>SVQS01000145.1:0-1560 GCA_015065205.1 Oscillospiraceae bacterium | reverse complement strand
AAAAATGAGAGCTTGCACATCCCCGTTTTGCTTGCACAATCGGGATTGAAAGAACTCGTATATAACGACTTCCACATTGGTGCAGATTGCGACGTTACTATCGTTGCAGGATGCGGAATTCACAACAGCGGTAGTGAAGAAAGTGAGCACAGCGGCATCCACGCATTCTATCTTGATGAGGGCGCGCGTGTCAAATATGTCGAAAAGCACTATGGTCAGGGAGACGGAACAGGTAAGCGTGTAATGAATCCCACGACTGTTGCGGTTCTTGGAAAAAACAGCTACATGGAGATGGAAACTGCACAAATCAAGGGTGTGGATTCCACTCGCCGCGATACCACCGCAACCCTCGATGAGGGCGCAACCCTAATCGTGCACGAGAAGATCATGACACACGGTACGCAATTTGCCGAGACCAACTTTACGGTTGACCTCAACGGAGAGGGAAGTGCAACGCACGTTATTTCTCGCTCTGTGGCGAAGGATAAGAGTCGCCAGAGCTTTTTGTCACACGTCAATGGAAATAACCGCTGTTCGGGGCACACCGAGTGCGATGCCATCATCATGGGAGACGCACAGGTGATCGCTCTGCCACAGATCGAAGCCAACCACGTTGATGCATCGCTCATTCATGAGGCGGCAATCGGGAAAATAGCAGGCGAACAGCTCATCAAGCTCATGACCTTGGGGCTTACCGAGGCGGAAGCCGAGGAGCATATCGTTAATGGCTTTCTTAAATAAAGGATAAGCAAGAGCACTCCGATGGGGTGCTCTTTTTTTGCGTTCCACACGCAAAATATTGAAATTTCGAGAAGGGAGATTTGAAATCGGCTACGAGAGAACGTTTTTTTGAACTTTTCCTTTGCTTGACCGAGTGTAGAAAATACAACTTCAAAATTGTGCAACTCTCACAAAAATATAAGAATTTTCCTTTTGGAATCAAAATTTTTGAATCGTTCAAAATAGGTAAATTCAATTTACCAATCCAGAAAAACAAATTTTTAGGACGTCAAAATAGACAAAAATGTGCACAAAAACAACTTATTGCAGGCGCTTTTTGATGCAAAATGGGTAAATTGTGTTTACAAGTCACAAATATGACGGTGCGGGCGCAAAAAACGCGGTTTTTATTTGTAAACTTTTTGAAAAGACGCTTTGTCTTTCTCGTGAATTTGTCGGTGCAAGAAGGACAGAGGAAGGATTTTTTTGAAATTCTTTTTCTTGACAATTTTTGCACGTTGTGTTATTATATTATATATATTTGGGAAAACTCTGCCCAAATTCGCCCGATTGGTGGAGTTTGTTTGAACTGCTTGTCTGAGACGTTTCTCGCGGAATCGCTGTTCGCGCGTACGTGCAGGCGGCAGCGCCCGACCGCGCAGGTGACTTGCCACCACCGTTGCGGAAGCAAACGAAAACAACAATGGGCGAAGAGTGTTAATTTTTTGCAGGAGGAAACGCAAATGAGAAACAAAACTTTCACAAGACTGCTCTGTTTAGCTTTGGCATTGCTGCTTCTTGTGAGTGGTGCCGTAACTGTTGTCGCTGCAGACGAATCTA
>SVQS01000144.1 GCA_015065205.1 Oscillospiraceae bacterium | reverse complement strand
CTCTGTCCCCGACAGACTCGGTCGTATGACCGATGTGGTTGCGGGCTATGACTCCTTGCGCGATTACGTTTTAGCACCCGGATATCTCGGAGCACTTGTCGGTCGTGTTTGCAACCGCATTGCAAAAGGTAAATTCCACCTTGGTGGCAAAGAACACCAAATCTATAAAAATAACAACGGTAACTCCTTGCATGGTGGAAAGGTCGGCTTTTCACATAAGATTTGGGGAGTTAAAGCTGAGGACGGGGAAGAACCGCGACTGATTCTCTCCCTTGTCTCTCCGGATGGCGATGAGAATTACCCCGGTACACTTTCGGTTACCGTTACTTATACTCTCTTGCGCTCCAATGCGCTCTCTATCCACTACGAAGCAACCACCGATAAAAAGACGGTTGTCAATCTCACCAACCATGCTTACTTCAACCTCGGCGGTTATTCCTCGGGAAAAATCTTTGATCACGTTCTGCAAATGGATGCTGACAAGTATATTCCCACAGATGCAAATCTCATTCCCACAGGAGAGATTCGTTCTGTTGCGGGAACACCGTTTGATTTCCGTGAGCCCAAGACCATTGGAGAGGACTTCGATCTCGAATATCCTGATATGAAGCTTGCGGGTGGCTTTGACCATTGCCTTTGCTTTGCAGGTGGCGAGACCAAAGCTCCCGCATTGCGAATTGAGGTATATGAGCCCAACAGCGGTCGATTGATGCAGGTTTTCACCAATCAGCCTTGTGTGCAGTTTTATACAGGCAACTTTATGTGGGAGATTGAGGCACCGCTCAAAGGGGGATGTCCTGCAACTGTGCAGTCGGCTTTTTGCCTTGAAACGCAGAAAATGCCCGATGCCATTAATCACTCCAACTTCAATGATACTGTACTGAATCCCGGCGAAAAGTACGATTATACCACAATTTATCAGTTTTCAACCAAATAAACAAGAGCCCACCACGTATTTTTTGCGTGGTGGCTTTTCATATTCAGTTTATCTCTCTCATAGAATGTGACGAGGTGATTAATATGAAAAAATTCTTTTACAAATTAACGGCAATCATTATAGCCGTTATCATGCTGTTGCCACTTGGATTTGAGGTTTTTGGGGAAGAAAACGGACCTGTTCCGGAACAGAATTCCTTTGGCGTTGCCGAGGGATCGCTCAATCTCAACTGTAAGAGTGCTATCTTGATGGAAGCAACAACGGGAAGAATTTTATATTCTCAAAATGCAGAAGAGGCATTACCGCCGGCATCAGTCACAAAGGTTATGACACTTCTTTTAGTCATGGAGGCGATCGACGCAGGAACCATTCGTGTTGATGACACGGTTTCCATTTCCGCCAATGCGGCATCGATGGGCGGATCTCAGGTCTTTTTGGAAGAAGGCGAACAGATGTGCGTTGAAGATCTGCTCAAAAGTGTAGTCATTGCATCTGCAAACGATGCGGCAGTTGCACTCGCCGAATATGTTAGTGGAAGTGTAGATGCTTTTGTTGCTAAAATGAACGCAAAGGCCGCAGAACTCGGTATGACAGCGACCAAATTCGAGAACGTTACGGGTCTTGATGACACTGCAGAAAATCATTTAATAAGCGCTAAGGATATCGCGCTGATGTCTTGTGAACTTGTGAAGCATCCGCTTATCTTACAATATAGCTCCATTTGGATGGATACCATTCGTGACGGTGCGTTTGGGCTTACCAATACCAATCGCCTTGTGCGTTTTTACAAAGGCTGTACGGGGCTGAAAACGGGCTCTACCTCGAAAGCAGGATTTTGTGTAAGTGCCACCGCTGAACGTGATGGATTATCTCTTGTTTGCGTGATCATGGGTGCAGAATCACGCGATATCAGAAACGCCGCTGCAACGACGCTCCTAGATTGGGGATTTGCCAATTTTGCACTATTTAAAGAGGAAGCCGGAACATCAGAACCAATATCCGTAAAGGGAAGTGCAGTGCGCGAAGTCACGGGTTCCTATCCCGCATTTTCTTGCGTTGTCCGACGCGAAGAACTTTCTAAAATTGAGAAAAACGTAACACTTACAGAGAATATTGTTGCTCCAACACCCGTTGGAGAGAAGATTGGCATTGTCAGCTTCCGCTGTGGTGAAAAAGAAATCGGTTCTGTTGACATTTGTACCGAAACAGAGATAAAACGCATAAGTTTTTGGGAAATTTTATGTCAAGTCTTTGCAAAATCTCTCTTGATTTGATAAAGTTTTAAAGGGAATAAAATAAAACTGCAAATTTAGTATCTTTTTTAAGCAAAAAGACTTGTATTCATCAAATAAATAGTGTATAATAACAATAATTCATTTTTTCCAAAGGATGGTTAAATGTTATGGCAATTAAATTAAATGATAAATATCTTTCCTCCTTTATCAGTGCCTGTGAATATGAAAACATACAAGCGGAAGTAAATGCCGCCGCAAAAACACTTCGCGAAAAGAGCGGTGCCGGCAACGCTTTTCTTGGTTGGGTGGATCTTCCGGATAATTACGACAAAGAGGAATTTGCGCGCATTAAGACTGCTGCAAAAAAGATTCAGGACAGTTGTGACGTGCTTATCGTTATCGGTATTGGTGGCTCCTATCTTGGCGCACGCGCTGTTATCGAGTTTTTAAAGTCGCCTTTATATAACAATCTAAACAAGAAAACTCCCGATATCTATTTTGCAGGTAACTCTATCAGTGCCGGTGCACTCAATGAGGTTCTTGCACTCTGCGAAGGACGCGACATTTGCGTCAATGTTATTTCCAAGTCCGGAACTACAACCGAGCCTGCTGTTGCTTTCCGCGTATTCCGCACACTTTTGGAAGAAAAGTATGGCAAGGAAGGCGCACGTGAACGCATTTTTGTAACCACCGACCGCGCAAAAGGTACTCTCAAGCAATTTTCTACCGATGCAGGATACGAGACCTTTGTCGTTCCGGATGATGTTGGCGGCCGCTTCTCGGTTCTGACAGCCGTAGGTCTTTTGCCTATCGCAGTTGCAGGCATTGATATCGATGAATTGATGAAGGGGGCGGCTTCCGCAAGCCATACATATATGGATGCGGACATTGCAAAAAACGATTGCTACCGCTATGCGGCTATTCGCAATATTCTTTACCGCAAGGGCAAGAATGTAGAAGTAATGGCAAGCTACGAGCCATTCTCGGCTATGTTCAGTGAATGGTGGAAGCAGCTTTATGGTGAGAGCGAAGGCAAGGACCAAAAGGGAATTTTTCCGGCATCCGTTGTTTTCTCTACCGATTTGCACTCTCTTGGTCAATTTATTCAAGATGGCACACGTTCGATGTTTGAAACGGTTATTGATATTGCCGATACAGGCGATACCTTTACAATTCCCAATGACCCTGCAAATATTGACGGTCTTAACTTCCTCTCGGGTATGGATTTGAACGAGGTTAAGAGAAAGGCAATGCAAGGAACGATTCTGGCACACGTTGACGGTGGCGTTCCAAACATTTTGTTGGAGTTGGATGCGCGAAATGCTTTCACACTCGGTGAGTTGATTTACTTCTTTGAGCTTGCTTGTGCGGTTTCCGGCTATATGCTTGGCGTTAATCCGTTTGACCAACCAGGTGTAGAATCTTACAAGAAGAATATGTTTGCGCTTCTTGGAAAACCAGGTTACGAGGAAATGAAAAAAGCACTTGAGGACCGCCTTGAGGGATAATAAAAAAATTCTTTGAAAATCAAAAAAGCCCTTGACTTTGTTTCCAAAGTTTGGTATAATGAGGGTACAGAGATGAATCGTCATCTCTCCTTGATTTCTGGAGGTTAAAAAATATGATAAAGTTAATTATCGGCGTTAAAGGCACCGGCAAAACAAAGGTTCTCATCGATATGGTTAATGGCGCACTTGCTGTAACCAAGGGTGATGTTGTTTGTATTGAAAAGGGTGCTCAATTACGCTTTGATATAAAGCCCGCTGTAAGACTTGTAAATTCCGATGAATACCTTATCAATGATGCATCTGCACTTTACGGCTTCATCGCAGGTATGCTGGCAAGCAATCACGATGTAACAGATTTGTTTGTGGACGGCACGCTTCGTATCTGCAAACGCGATATGGCAGCTTTTGAGGAACTGCTTGAAAAGCTTGATTCTCTGCTTGAAAAGATCGATGTCAACGTAACAATGACCGTTTCTATGCCTGCTGAAGAGGTCAACGACACCATTCGTAAGTACATTTAATTCCATATAAAAAGGTGCCGCAGTTTTGCGCCGATTTTGGCGAGACTGCGGCATCTTTCACGCAACTACACAAAAGGAGTTAAGCAAATGATTTTAATCATTGCAGAAAAACCAAGCCTTGGGCGCAATATTGCAGCAGGTATTGGTCAGATGCAAAAGCGACAGGGATATCTTGAGGGAGAAAACTATATTATCACGTGGGCGTTCGGACACCTGTTTTCTCTTTGCGATATTGAAACTTATTCGCCCTCATCCGATGACTCCGGCAGATGGACAATGGCAAATCTGCCGTGCTTTCCAAAAGAATTCAAATTTGAATTACGTCACGGCAGTGATAAAAAGGTAGATCCCGGCGTTCGTCGCCAATTTGAGATTATCCGAGAGCTTTGTAACCGTCCGGATGTTGATACCATCGTTAACGCAGGAGACGCAGACCGAGAGGGTGAGATCATCGTCCGTCTTTGTATGAATAATGCAGGGGCACAAGGCAAAAAATACAAACGTCTTTGGTTGCCCGACCAAACACCGCAAACCGTGCAAAAAGCACTTACTGAAATGAAGGACGAAAGCGAGTATGACCGTCTTGCAGCTGAGGGGTTTGCACGCACCTATATTGACTG
>SVQS01000143.1 GCA_015065205.1 Oscillospiraceae bacterium | reverse complement strand
GCCTTGAGATCGTCCCCGTCGAGGATAACTGCGGGAATTTCGCTAAGCCCTGCCATTTTGGAGGCTCTCCAACGGCGCTCACCCGCAATAATTTCATAGTTTCCTTCTAAAAACGCGCTTTCGCGAACAATAATGGGCTGCAAAACACCAAATTGTGCGATAGAATCCGCTAATTGACCAAGAGCCTCGGGAGAAAACTCTTTTCTGGGCTGATCACTGCGAGGTTCTACTTGCGAAATGCGCAAATTTGTAGCGGCAGACGTCTTGTCACTTGCTAAAATGTTATCATCAAGCAAGGAGTAGAAGTCGCGCCCCAGTCCACTTCTTGATTTTGCCATTTTCTACCTCCTCAGATGCGCTCTGCGAGTTCTTTTGCAATATTCAGGTACTCAACAGCACCCTTGGAGCGCTTTTCGTGGTAATAAACGGGCAAACCAAAGCTGGGAGCTTCAGAAAGCTTAACATTTCTGGAAACAGTGGTCTCAAACAACTTGTCCGCATAGTGTTTTCTCAATTCGCTGAGGACCTGCGCAGAAAGAATGAGACGGTTGTTATACATAGTGATCAGGATACCGGTAACATTCAGTTCCTTATTATAATGCGACTTGATGCGGCTAATGGTAAACATCAGCTGAGAAAGTCCCTCAAGTGCGAAAAATTCACATTGCATGGGGATAACAACGCCGTTTGCGGCAGTCATCGCGTTAACCGTAAGCATTCCGAGAGACGGAGGACAGTCGATGATGATGTAATCGAAGCCATCAACAACAGGAGCGAGCTTGTTTTTGATAACAAATTCGCCGTTTTCAACGTCTGCAAGCTCATATTCTGCGCGAGCAAGCGTAGTATTGGTAGGAATAATGCTCAAATTATCGAACTTTGTCTTGATCATAACATCTTGAACGGAAGCATCGGTGGTCAAAAGATCAAAAGCGGTCAACTTAAGACTCTTTTTGATAACACCCACGCCACTTGTGGCATTTCCTTGGGGGTCAAGGTCGATCATAAGCACCTTGTAACCCAAAACGCCCAAAGAAGCCGCAATATTTACAGCGGAAGTTGTTTTACCAACGCCGCCTTTTTGGTTTGCAAAAGCAATAATTTTTCCCATAAAAGTAAATCCTCTCTTTGAAATAAATGTAAAGATGGTGTTTTTATTATTATACCACATTTCTTGCAAAAATGCAATGTTTTTTGCAAAGAAATATCAAAATTTTTAATGTTTCACGTGAAACACAATAACGGAGATAAACAAACGTTTCACGTGAAACATTGCCCACTAAAATCAGCAAGGAAACATAAAAAGTTTCACGTGAAACATCAGAACGGTTACTCTCTGGGTGTTTCACGTGAAACTTTTATAGTGGTTTCTTTAAAATAGCTGCGTATGCTCGCGGATATTGCGTTGGTGGTTCTTTTTGAAGCTCAATTACGACAATTCCACGCGTTTCTGCTTGATTTTGTGCGGTTATAAGTTCTTTTTGCTCAATTTTGATCACTTTTCCACCTAAAACATTGATGGCGGAGATTGCTTCTAATGCCTCTTCCTTGTGTTTTGCGCCTTTTAGTGCAACAAGGTTTCCCCCAATCTTTAAATAAGGAAGACAAAGCTCGCAAAGAATATTTAGGCGTGCTACTGCGCGACTAATGACGATATCATATTTTCCGAGCGTTTTTCGCAGTTTTATATCTTCTGCGCGACCGGAAACTGCTTTCAAGTTAGATAATTGCAGAATTTCTGCGCTTTTTTGCACAAAATCAATCTTTTTGGCCGTGCTATCAAGGGATGTAATCTCTAAATCAGAGCGCATAATGGCCAAAGGAATAGAAGGAAAACCCGGTCCACATCCCAAATCGAGCACGCGAGCGTCTTTTGGAATCAAATGCAGCGCCAAAAGTGAATCAATGTAGTGTTTGTCAATGATATCGATCGGTTCGCGTATTGCGGTTAGATTGGTATGAGAGTTGACCTCTAACAAATGTTCTGTAAAACGATAAAATTGTTGCATCTGGGTCTCATTCGGTATGAAAATGCCGTTTTTTTCTGCCGCAGAGACAAAAAACTGCGAAAAAGTTGTAAAATTCAAGGGAAAACCTCATTTCATTTCTAAGTAGATCATCAAAACAGTAATATCAGCGGGATTGACGCCACTCACGCGTGCTGCTTGTCCAAGGGTTTTGGGGCGAATGTTGGATAGCTTTTGCGCTGCTTCCAAGCGAAGCCCTTTTATTTTTGTATAATCAATACTCTCGGGGAGTCGTTTGGCTTCAAATTTCTTTTGCCTTTCAACGTCTGCGAGCTGACGATCGGTATAACCCTTGTATTTTGTGTCGGTTTCAACCGACAGGCGCACAGAATAAGGCAAAATTGGGCGATTTTTATCAATTTCCGCAAGTAAATCGTAGGTAACGGCGGGTCTGCGCAAGAGATTTGCAAGAGAAGAACCGGATTTGAGGGGTGTCTCACCGATGCTCTCCAAAAGTGGGTTTGCAAGCGCAGGAGATACAAAAGTCTCCTCTAAGCGCTCTTTTTCTGCTTCTTGAGCCTCTTTTTTGCTCAAAAATGCTTGATATCGGGCTTCATCAATGAGTCCTGCCTCGTACCCGATGGGGGTAAGGCGTAAATCTGCGTTGTCCTGTCGCAAAAGCAGACGATATTCCGAGCGCGAGGTCATCATGCGGTAGGGCTCGTTAGTTCCTTTGGTCACAAGGTCGTCAATAAGCGTTCCAATATAGCTGCCCGAACGCGGTAATATAATAGAAGGAAGCTTTTTGACGCGTCTTGCGGCATTGATGCCAGCTACGAGGCCTTGTGCGGCAGCTTCTTCATATCCTGAGGTACCATTGAACTGTCCGGCACCAAAAAGTCCTTTTATATTCTTAAATTCAAGGGTTGCATCCATTTGCAAGGGGTCTGCGCAGTCATATTCGATGGCGTATGCGTATCTCATAATCTCTGCGTTCTCAAATCCGGGCAAAGAGTGCAGCATTTTTACCTGCACGTCGGTTGGGAGAGAGGTGGAGAAGCCTTGAAGATAGATTTCGGAGGTATCTGCACCCATAGGCTCAACAAACAGCTGATGTCGCTCCTTATCCGCAAAGCGAACGAGCTTGTCCTCGATTGAGGGGCAGTAACGAGGTCCTGTGCCGTGAATCTTGCCCGAATACATCGCACTGCGTGTGATGTTCTCGCGAATGATACGGTGTGTTTCGGAGTTTGTATAAACGATGTGGCAGCTGATCTGTTCAAAATCCTTAAAAAAATCCTCGCTGTGCAGAGAAGAGTAGGGAAGAATAAAATCGTCACCGGGTTGCTCCTCAAGCACTGAAAAATCAATGCTCTCGCGCTTGATACGCGCGGGTGTTCCGGTTTTGAAGCGGAGAAGCTTGACGCCAATCTCCTCTAAAGAGGCAGAAAGACCTTTGGCGGGAAGGAAGCCATCGGGGCCTGCTTCGTAGCTAACGTCGCCTACAAAAATGGCACTCTCAAGGTAGGTTCCAGTGGCAACAATAATGCAATCGCAGTCCCATATCTCGCCCAAGCGCGTTTGTAACCCCGAGACAAATATTGCTGTAGAATCTTCTTGGTTTTGTAAAAACTCATTACATTTGTTATTTTGTGAGACAAATATTGCTGTAACTTCAGATTGCACAAGGCGCAGATTGGGAGTGGTTTCCAGCGTGCGCTTCATAATCGATTGATATTTTTTGCGGTCTGCCTGCACGCGCTTGCTTTGCACGGCAACCCCTTTTCCCATATTCAAAAGACGGGATTGTAAGGTGACCAAATCCGCCGCACGCCCCATTTCGCCACCTAAGGCGTCGATCTCGTAGACGAGGTGCCCTTTTGCGGTTCCGCCGATAGAGGGATTGCATGGCATATTGGCGATCGACTCGAGCGACATCGTAAACAGAACCGTATCTACACCGAGTCGCGCCGAAGCGAGTGCGGCTTCAATTCCTGCGTGTCCCGCACCAATGACGGCGACGCGGCAGGAAAGAGAATTTTGTTTATTTTCAGAGTTGTTTAACATTGAGAGAAAACTCCTTCAAACTTGAACGCAAAATTAAAACAAGACAAATATTGCTATTGGTAATATATGGCAAAAAAGAGAAGTAAAAGGGAATCGAATGCTTTTCTTTGTTATTCAACGCGAGCGAGATACTCCTCTTGCTCGGGGGTGAGGACATCAATCTTGGTGCCGGTGGAATTCAGTTTAATGAGGGCGACCTCGCGGTCAATTTCAGCAGGAACGGCATAAACCTTTTTGTCCATTTCCTTTCCGTGTTTCGCGAGGTAAGCGAGTCCTTTTGCTTGAATACCAAATGACATGTCCATAATTTCGGCGGGATGTCCGTTGCCTGCTGCAAGGTTCACAAGTCTGCCGTCGGCTAAGAGGTTGAGTATGCGGCCGTCGGCCATGCGATAGCCGCGAATGTTGGGCTTGCGCTCCCAAACCTCGGTGGCAAGAGCCGCGAGATCTTCCTTGTTGATCTCTACATCAAAGTGACCGCTGTTGGCAAGGAGAACGCCATCCTTCATCACTTCAAAATGACGCCCGACGAGAACGTCGGCGCAACCGGTGAGCGTGACAAACAGATCGCCGTATTTTGCAGCTTCGTCCATAGGCATTACAAGAAAGCCGTCCATCGTGGCTTCAATGGCTTTAATGGGGTCTACCTCGGTGACAATGACCACCGCGCCCATACCCTTGGCGCGCATTGCAAAGCCTTTTCCGCACCACCCGTAGCCCGCAATTACCACAGTTTTGCCTGCAATAATGAGGTTGGTAGCGTTCATGATTCCGTCCATCGTCGACTGTCCCGTGCCG
>SVQS01000142.1 GCA_015065205.1 Oscillospiraceae bacterium | reverse complement strand
TACATAATAATTCCTTGCCTCTTGGCTTGATTCTCACGGCGTTGCTTCTTGTCGATACCGTGGTAATCGATCGTATGCTCTTGGCTGTACATATCCTCGCTTCTCTCGTCAAGGATGTTGCCTGCGTAATAGAACAGATCGCATACACCGATGACAATCCGCGCGTTAAGCCCTTGCTCGATAGAACGTAGCACCTCACGGGCAGGCTCGTAGCTCTGCTCGGCAGCAGAGGACAGGAAGGCTTTGCCTGCCTCGTGATCCTCGTACTCGTAGTAAAGCAGTAGCCCAACTCTCGTTTGTGTCCATGCATCCGTCCGCGCGGAACTTTCAAACCATTCCTTCGCTTCTTCACGCTTTCCCTCGTCATAGAGCATTTTGCCGTAGGTATATTCCGCTTGGAAGCTACCGTGAGAGGCGGCTCTGCGTAGGTATTCCTTGGCATCATCGGGCGACTTATCCATCAGATACTTTGCGTATTCATACTCTGCGTAGCCGAAGTTTTTATCCACAGCCATGCGGAGATAGCGGAGCTTATCGCTCGGCCTTTCGATAAACTTTCCGTCACGGTAGCCCTTGTAGACGAGGTAAGAGGCGAGCTCAAGACCTCGGTCAGCCGCCTTGCGAAGCCACCATTCTGCGTTCTCCATATCGTCCGTCTTTTCAAGATAATATCTGCCAAGACGGTAGAAGATCATCGGGTCATCACGAAAGTCAGCGTGGAAAGAGAGATAATCAAAATCGTTTTTTCTCTCCTTCAGCTCTGAATAATCGTAGCTGATCTCTCGCTCCGGCTGTGCCGACGGAGAGAAAATCTCCGCCGCACTTTTGACAACAGCATTGCGAACCGATTTGAATTCCTCGTTGTCCTCGATGGGAATCTTGTCGGGAACCCCATCGGTATAGGTACGAACGATCTCACATTTGTAGCTGTGCCAAGCGTCATACATTGCCGAGATCTGCTCGTCAGATCCCAATAATTTTACGATATCTTTCACGAGAGTCTTGGTATTTTTATCGAGATAACCGTAGACCTTTTTGCCCTTATGCTTCGAAAGCTTTTCGGAAAGCAACTCCATTTTTGCAAGAAGTTCGAGCGAGAAGGCGTGGTTGCCGCCGTTGATCTGGGCGCAAAGCTCGGCGATCTTTTGGCGGCAACGCTCCTTGATATCCTCTCTTGCATCGGTCTGCTTTTTATAAATTTGGATATGCTCTTGCCGATAGATATCCGTTGCGAAGGTCTTCTTGATGTTGTGGATGCCCTCGCGAGAAAGATACGGCTCTTGCGGTCGGGATGACCACACCATCATGTGGACGTGAGGGTTGGTTTCCTTGTTGTGATAGGCGGCAACCCAACGTAGATTTGAGGGCGTGATGCCCATTTCTTTTGCCACAACATTTCGTCGTGAGCGCAGGAGATTGACCCATTGCTCGGCAGAATTGTAGCCGACTCTCTCGGCATCCTCGCGCTTGAGTGAGATAATAAATCCCCACACGTTGCCGGGATGATTGTCGATTTCCTCGCTGATCTTCGAGAGAGAAACGTCCACGCCCTCGTCGGAGAAGAGCCCGTGAGAGCCACGGCGCTCACCGATATAGCCTGCCATTCCGCTACGGAGGATCTCAACGCCCTCGCGCGTTCCGATATACTGTGCGTAGCCACCGCGTGATTGTCCTTTCTCGGTCTTGTGTCCGGGCTTATAGAACGGCGCTTTTACAATAATTTTTGCCATTCACACCTCGCAATCAGAAGCGGAAGGAGCCGTTGGTTTCCTTCAAGTGACGGATGGCATCAGCACGAAGACGGTCCAGATCCTCGTCGGAATAATCCAAATGCTCGGCGAGAAGTTCGGTAAGCATTGCGATCTGGGTTGCCATTTTGAACTCAACGTTTCGGATACGGCCTTCGCTGTCCTTGATCTTTGAGTCCATTACCGACTCCAGAGAAGGCAGAAGGAATCGTTCCATATGCTCCTTTTCCAGCCATATAACACCATATTTGCGATATCGGAGGGATTTCCAACTCTACCTGCAGGCTGCTGAGTGGCATCCGGCCCTTCGTAAACAGTATAATTATTGTCTATCCATCCGGGCGATATGGAGTTCACTCGGACTTTTCCGGCAAGACTCACCGCAAGTGCGTGGGTGAGCGCGGCAATTCCGCCCTTGGCTGAAGTATAGCTTTCCGATTCGGGCTGACTCATTCGGTCGCGCGAGGAAGAAATATTCACAATACTCGCGCCCTTGGCAAAATACGGTACAAAGAGCTTCGAGAGGTAAAACGGGGCGGTGACACCTACTTTCAGTGCATATTCAAAGTCCTCATAGCTACCGTTTGTAATTCCGCAGAATTTGGGGGCGGCGTTGTTGATCAGATAGTCCACGTAACCGTAATCGGCAATAACCTTTTTTGCAAACTCCTCAAGTGTCGCTTTGTCCGCAAGGTCGCCAACAAAGTAATCATTTTCGAGTAGATCGATCACGCAAACGACGGCACCTGCCTCGCGAAACTTTTCGCAAATGCACTTGCCTATTCCTCTTGCTCCACCCGTTACAACAACGACCTTACCGCTAAAATCAAACATATCATTTACCTCCCCACGTATATCTCTATCGCTTTCGAGGCAAACTCCGCCGTTCCTTCGCCATACTTATCGATATTCTTTTTGAATCGCTCATCTGCGACGTACATCTTGCCAAGTCCTGCGAGGATCTCGTCGGTACAGGTGTAGTAGTTCTCCGTGATGTGTGCCTGAAGTTTAGTGACAAGCGACTGCACTTCGTCAGAATCGGCAGTTGCACCGCTGTTTTTGAGCGCAGCAAACTCGGCAAAGATCGCTATTAAGCCATCGTTTGCCTCTGTCCACTTTTCTTTTGTGTAATTCTTTGTCTTTTGTTCGTGCTCGCGGTATGCGTCGGTGTTGCCCCAACGAGAGCGAGCTTCGGTTTCGTAGTTTTTCATTTGTATACCTCGCATATCTTTGCAAGTATTTCTTCATCCGCCGGACAGAACTCGTAGTTTGGTATCTCGCTCGGAGTGATCCATTTGATGTCGTTGTGCTCCAGTTTCTGAGGTTCGCCCTCGGCGATGGTGGCGTTGAACAATGTGAGATGCACCGTCAAGTCGGGATATTCGTGGACAACATCCATAAATACATCGCCAACCGACAGCGTTACGGCAAGCTCTTCCTGACACTCACGAATGAGCGCCTGTTCCTTCGTCTCGCCGAACTCCACCTTACCACCAACAAACTCCCAAAGAAGCCCTCTCGCCTTGTGCGCCGGCCGCTGGCAGATCATGAATTTGTTTGTGCCCACTTCCCATATCAGGGCTGCTACTACTTCTGTCATATTACCATGTTTTTTACTTTCTTTCAAAAAATACGCCAAATCTATTTTTGTATTGAACTTCATAAACTTTTCTTTTCGGGAACTATTTCCATTATCTCGTCCACAGTACATCCCAATGCCGAGCATATCTTCACAAGCACGTCGCTGGAGACCACAGCGCCGTCTTTGCCCATTTTGGTGATGGTGGCGATGCTGATGCCTGCTTTTTCGGCGAGTTCTTTCTTTTTCATATCGCGGTCGATCAGAAGTTTAAAGAGTTTCTTATAGCTTGCAGCCATTGTATGACACCTTATAAGTAGATATAGTCAGTGCATTTTATCACTACCCAAAATAATAGCACAAATTCTGCTATTCGTCAACAGACTTCAACAGAGAAATACTGCGATTTCAGTAGTTTTTGTTTTTTCTTCACAGTTTTCAGCGGTGTTTTTCTTTGATTACTGCGGGGCAATTGTTGACTCGGGTGCAGATTTTGGGGGGTGTGTTTGAATATCAGTCTCCGAATTGGCAAAAATAACATATATCAGACAAACGGTGGTAATAAAATGTTCAAACACGAAAAGATGCTTTTTCATCCCGTGGAGGTGGAGAGACCCAATCCACAGTACGCGGCACTTTTGCAGGAACAGCTCGGCGGCGGAAACGGCGAGCTGAAAGCGGCAATGCAGTATATGTCCCAGAGTTTTCGCATCAAAGATCCCGAGATCAAGGATCTGTTCCTTGACATTGCGGCGGAGGAGCTTGGTCATATGGAGATGGTGGCGCAGACCATCAATCTCTTAAACGGTCACGACGTTGACGCCGCAAAGGTGCCCTGCGGAGAGATCCAGTCCCACGTGCTCTTGGGTCTTAATCCCGGTCTTATCAATGCGTCGGGTTATTCCTGGACGGCGGATTACGTTACGGTTACGGGGGACCTGTGCGCCGACCTGCTCAGTAATATCGCCTCCGAACAGCGCGCAAAGGTGGTTTATGAATACCTTTACCGCCAGATCGACGATAAGAAGGTGCGCGAGACCATTGATTTTCTTCTCAACCGCGAGGAAGCGCACAACCAGATGTTCCGCGATGCCTTTAACAAGGTGCAAAACTCCGGCTCCAACCGTGATTTCGGCACCACCAAAGCCGCAAAGATGTATTTCTCCATGTCGGACCCCGGTCCCAACGCATTTGCCGCGAGTGATACAAAGCCTGTTTCCTTTGAGTAATAGCAAAAAGCCGCCGAGGAATCGTTTGATTCTTCAGCGGCAATTTTTTCTTTTCCTATACATCACAACAGTTCGATATATTGGAATTTGTCAGTATTACAACTGCTTAATCTCATTGGCAATCATAGCCACGTTTTTGGCGTTGGTATCAATTTTAATGGTACCCAATGCTTGATACATCGGTATTCTTGCTATGCTTCTCTCAATTACATCTTCAGAGCGAACACCTCTTTCTACATCCATTGATAATCTTTCGCACAGAGTCTTTTCATCCGCTACAAGTGAGACGCATTTCAC
>SVQS01000141.1:1321-4861 GCA_015065205.1 Oscillospiraceae bacterium | reverse complement strand
CTTTTGGTCGATGTCTTTTCTTTCAAATACCATAACAATTCCTCCAAAACAAGTTTTCTATGAATTTGCCCTCATTATACCACATTTTGGTAGAAAAATCAATAGAAGCGACATTTTTTCATCATTCCATTGAAAAAATCAGAGAAATTGCAGCACTCGCGCACAAGCTTGGAAAATGTTGACCGAGAAAGCGAATTTTTTCATTTCTTATTCGCAAACCCGTGCATAAGCGGTCGTATTTTATGCATAAAACGAATATTTATTCGCACTTTTTGGGTTTTAAATTCATCAAAACCGCGAGATTTACCGTCAACTTTACCAATTTAAAGCACTTCTTCATGGCGATTTTAACCCAAAATGTAGAAAAACAAAAACTTTTGCAAAAGGGGTTGACAAATGCATAATTATGCAGTATCATATAGTCACGATTAAAAATCGAAAAAACATTTTTCACATTTCATATGGAGGAAAAATTATTATGAAGAAAATTTTATCTTTTGCTATGGCACTCGTTATGATGCTCTCTTGCATCGCCGCTTTTGCTTCTTGCCAGCAACCCGAAGAAAAGGGCGTCAAGGTCATCGACATTAAGCTGACCGAAGAAGAATACGCATTTGCAGTTGCAAAGGGCAACACCGAATTGCTTGGTCAACTCAACGACTTTATGGCCGAAATCAAGACAAACGGCAAGTTCGAAGAAATCGTGAACAAGTATTTTGGTGACGGCACTCCCACCGCTGTTGTTTCCGCAAAGGAAAAGAAGACCGACGGTAGCCAGCTCATCGTTGCTACCAATGCCGCATTCGAGCCCTTTGAATATATGGTAGGCGAAAACTACTACGGTCTCGACCTCGAAATCATGTCTCTGTTTGCACAGAAGCTTGGTAAAGAGCTCTACATTTACAATATGGAATTTGATGCAGTTTGCCTCGCGGTTTCCGCAGAGGGTGGTTCCTATAAAGGCGCAGACGGCAACGTTGCGGTTGAAGGTGGCATTGCAGACGTTGCGGCTGCAGGTCTTACCGTAAGCGACACCCGTAAGGAAATTCTTGACTTCTCTGTTTCCTATCACAATGCTTCCCAAATGCTCATCGTTGACAAGAACGACACCACCTTTGATAACTGCAAAACTGCTGCAGACGTTGAAGCAATTCTTAAAGACAAGGGCAAAGACACAAAGGTTGGCGTCCAATCTGCTACCACCGGCCAAAAGTACTGCGAAGGCGATGCAGAATGGGGGTTTGACGGCTTTGGCTTTACCACCATGTCCTACACCAGCGGTGCAATTGCTGTTCAAAACATTCTAAACGGCAACGTAAGCTATGTCATTATTGACGAAGGACCTGCGGAGGCAATTGTTAAGAACGTAAACGAAGCAAACTGAGTTTAACCAAATAATCACACAGGGAGACTTGGTCTCCCTGTGTTTGTGCTCAAATCCTTTTGATGCAGAACAGAAAGGACTCTTATATGCAAAATAAAAAGTCGAAAAACTTCTTCAAAAAACACTGGATGGACATTTTAATCATCCTTGTAGTAGTAGTTCTCTTGGCGGTTCTTGCCGTAAACATTGGTGTTCGGTTCAAATTTGGCAAAAAGTGGGCTATTTTCTCCAACTACTTCTTTAAAAACAACGGTTATAAAAAACTGCTAACAGGTATTCAAAACACCTGTATTATTGCCATCGGAGGTCTTTTAATCGGTACTGTTATCGGTACCTTGATTGCCATTGTCAAGGTAATTCCCGCCTATAAAAAAATCGTACGCTATGCGCAAGCAGTTTGCAACATTTACGTTGCATTTTTTCGTGGCACCCCCATTGTTGTTCAATTGCTTCTCGGGTATTACATTCTTTTGCCCCTGATGGGTGTTTCGCTACCCGAGGTTACCTCCTGTGTTCTGATATTTGGTTTAAACAGCGGTGCGTATATTTCGGAAATTATGCGCGGCGGTATCAATTCGGTAGACCCCGGTCAGCTCGAAGCGGCAAGAGCAGTGGGGCTCCCCTTTTCCACCTCTATGATAAAGGTTGTTATCCCGCAGGCAATCAAAAACATTTTGCCCACAATGGGTAATGAGTTCATTGCGCTGATTAAAGAAACTGCTATTGTTGGTTACGTTGGCGCGGTAGATATCACAAAAGCTTTTCAAGATCAGGGCTCGAACTCTTACGAGTATATGATTCCCTACCTTGTAATGGCTCTACTTTACATTGTGATCGTAGCTGCCATAGCATCCCTTGTTAAACTGATGGAAAGGAGACTTGCAAGAAGTGAACGGCACAGCTAATCAACCTCTCCTCGAGGTAAAAGGTCTTTGCAAAAGCTTTGGCGACCTTGAAGTCCTCAAAAGCATTGACCAGAATATTTACAAGGGCGAAAAGGTTGCCGTCATTGGCCCTTCCGGTAGTGGAAAAAGCACCTTTTTGCGCTGCCTCAACTGTATGGAAGACCCAACAGGCGGCTCAATCTTCTTTGGCGGCGAGGACCTCGCCGACATGAAGGTGGACATTAACAAGCACCGTGAAAACATCGGTATGGTGTTCCAACAATTCAACCTTTTCAACAATAAGAACGTTATTGAGAACATTATGCTCGCCCCCGTGCATCTGCGCATCAAAAAGGCAGGCGGTCTCTTTGCTCCCGCAGCTGTCAAAAAACAGATTCGCGCAGAGGAAAAGGAAAAGGCTCTCGCGCTTTTGCGCCGTATCGGGCTTGAGGAGAAGGCAAACGTGTACCCCTCTACCCTTTCAGGTGGACAAAAGCAGCGTATCGCCATCGTGCGTGCGCTTGCAATGAATCCGCAGGTGATGCTCTTTGATGAGCCTACCTCGGCTCTCGACCCCGAAATGGTTGGCGAGGTTCTCGACCTGATCAAGGAGCTTGCAAACGAAGGTATGACAATGGTCATCGTTACACACGAAATGGGCTTTGCCCGCGAGGTTGCCGACCGCGTCCTCTTTATGGACGGCGGCATCATCGCCGAGGATGCCCCTCCCGCCGAGCTCTTCGGCAATCCTCAAAACCCTCGTACCAAGGAGTTTTTGAGTAAGGTTTTATAAGAATAGGACGCGATTTACGTGGGGGAAACTTCTTGCTAGAAGTTTCCCCCACACCCCTTTCAAGAACTCTTGCACAAATATAACTAAATGAATTTGTTAGTGCTCGGATAGACGGTCGACGCGCGCCCCGTGCGCGCTTTTGCTGCCGCAAGCAGCTAGGGGCCACCAACCCTATCTGCTATGAGAGTAGTTTCACACGGTTTTGCCACAGCCAAACAACACTCTACCTCGCGTCAACTGTCTGTTTCTAACAAATTATTTTATATACCCCTTTGCGAGCAAGTTCTTGAGGGGGTGTGGGGGAACTTCTCGAAAGAAGTTCCCCCACAAACACGTTCCCCCACATATCGCGCCCCTTGACAATCGCTCCGTTTTTTGATATGATAATGGTAGAAAAATTTTTTGGAAAAATTTTAGAAAAAAGTGTAACCTTTGGCACAAAAGGGCGAGTTATATAGTGAAGCCCGAAAAAATCAGGA
>SVQS01000141.1:0-1221 GCA_015065205.1 Oscillospiraceae bacterium | reverse complement strand
CCCCTTGACAATCGCTCCGTTTTTTGATATGATAATGGTAGAAAAATTTTTTGGAAAAATTTTAGAAAAAAGTGTAACCTTTGGCACAAAAGGGCGAGTTATATAGTGAAGCCCGAAAAAATCAGGAGAAATTTATGGAGGACTACAAAATCGTTGATCTTTACTGGGAACGAAAAGAGAAGGCCATTGCCGAAACCGAGAAAAAATACGGCAAGATGCTACATTCTCTTTCCTATTCCCTGCTCTCCTCTCACGAGGACGCCGAGGAATGTGTCAACGACACCTATCTTGGCGCGTGGAACACGATGCCCGATGCACGACCTATGTATTTGGGTCCGTTTCTTTCCAAAATCACGCGACGGCTCTCGATCGACCGCTGGCGACGTGATCACAGAGAGAAACGCGGCGGTGTTGATAGCATAGTCGAGGAGCTGACCGAGTGCATTCCCGATGATAACACGCCTGCGGCAGAATATCAGCGCGGTCTTTTGCGCGGTGAGCTCAATGCCTTTTTGGGAACTCTCTCCGAGGAAAAGCGTGCCGTTTTTGTGCGTCGCTACTTTTACGCACAGCCGGTGGGTATCATCGCCAAAGAAATGGGAATTGGAGAGGCAAAGGTAAAGGTCGTTCTGCATCGCTTGCGCGAGCAATTAAAACTCAGATTGGAGGCGTGTGACTTGTTATGAATCATAATAAAATGAAAAAAGCCGCATTCCTCCTTGACGAGATCGGCAACGTCAGCGACGTCTACCTGCAAGAAGCACTCTCTTACAAAAAGGAGCGATGGAGTGCACGCCCGTGGATCACGGCAGTAGCTTGTATTCTTGCGGTTGTGCTTGTTGGCGGCGGACTGCTCAACTCCCCCTTGTTCGATAACATATTTGGTGCATTTGACAAGGCGGAAACCCCCGAAGCATCAACCCCCGCAACCCTTGACAGCTTTTTGAGTGACAACCGCGGAGCGTTAAACTGCACCGCTCTGGCGGCAGATGATGTCAACTATTTCGGCTCGACCTATCTGATTTTGCAGTACGAGGGCGACGAAACGCTCTATCGTAGCCGCAATTTGACCTCTCGCGAGCTCGAACGCATCAACAAGCTGTTGGGCAAGGGCGATTCTGTTGGAGCAAGCTCCCCCGACCTCTTATGCCGCGTTTGGTTGGTTTGCGAGGACGGCACCGTTCTCTCACCGTATCTCAAAAACACCGACGGTAACAAAGG
>SVQS01000140.1 GCA_015065205.1 Oscillospiraceae bacterium | reverse complement strand
CGTGAAGGACGTAACATTCAAAAGCTGGAAACCCTCACGGGCGTCGAGCTCATTATCGACGATACCCCTGAGACCATTGCAATTTCGGGCTTTGACCCCGTCAGACGTGAAATTGCAAGACTGACACTTGAAAAACTGATCTCCGACGGTAGAATCCACCCCGCCCGCATTGAAGAAACGGTTGAAAAATCCCGCAAGGAAGTTGAAAACGTTATCAAGCAGGCAGGTGAGCGTGCAACCTTTGAGGTTCACGTACACGGAATCCACCCCGAACTGATCAAGCTGCTCGGTCGCTTGCGCTACCGCACAAGCTACGGGCAAAACGTACTGCAGCACTCCATCGAGGTGGCATGGCTGGCAGGTATTATGGCAGACGAGCTCGGTGTAGATGGCACAACCGCACGCCGCGCAGGACTTCTCCATGATATCGGTAAGGCTTTCCCGCAGGATATGGAAGGCTCGCACGTAGAGCTGGGTGTTAACGCACTCAAAAAGTACAAGGAGAGCCCCGAGGTTCTTCACGCAGTCGAGGCACACCACAATGACGTGGAGCCCCAAACCATTATCGCAGTGCTCGTGCAGGCAGCAGATGCTATTTCTGCAGCAAGACCCGGTGCGCGCCGCGAGGATATGGAAAACTACATTAAACGCCTGCAAAAGCTCGAAGAAATTGCAGCAAGCTTCCAAGGTGTTGATAAAGCATTCGCCATCCAGGCAGGCCGTGAGATCCGCGTAATGGTCAAGCCCGAGCTCGTTAACGACGACGGCATGAAGCTCATCGCCCGCGAAATGGCAAAGAAGATTGAAGATGAAGTAAAATATCCCGGTCAAATCAAGCTGAATCTGATTCGCGAGACAAGAACCGTTGATTATGCAAAATAATTCTTCTCCGATCCAAAACGGATTTTATCATATATTTTCGTGTGATGAAATAATTGCCTGCAAGGGCTTCCGATAAATGCAAACAAAAGGGAAAAACCACTCTCGGTTTTTCCCTTTTGTGTTGTTATGGTTGATTGGAAACTGTGTTGACGGGAACAATATTGCCGTTTTGGTCGATTGTAAATACCGTCCAATAGGTTCCGGTTTGGTTGGTCGGAACATGATATTCTGCAATCTGCTCACTTCCGGAGAAAACTTTCACAACAGCACCCGAACGGCTCAACGCGGTAGAGGAAGAACTGCCTTTGTTCGAATAATCGTGTACATAGTAAGTGTACGTTCCATAGACATCTTTCAAAATCGTAATTGTTTCGGGACCATAACTGGAAGTATCATCCACATCAAGGTTTGCCATTTGAGTTCCTTGGTAGTTATATGCTTTGGACATGTAATATATATGGAAGGTGTCGTTTGAAGGAGTATTACCGATTAAGTGAGAGTCCAGATCCGAAGGGCTTGCCCCCCAAGTGAGGACGATGCGAATGTTACTGTCTGAGAGTGTTGGAGAAATGGTGAAATCGTAGTCGGTTTTTGCGCCATCGGCCATAACAATTATGTTGGTATAACCTGTTACGTAACCGTCAAAAGATGCCTCAACGGTATAATAACCGGTTGGCAAATTTTCAATAGAATAATAACCGGACGAATTTGTGGTTGTAGTAAAGTTTGCGTAATAATCTCCTTCACGGTTGTTCCAGTCTGTTCTGACTTTTATTGTAATATTGGCCAAGCCTCTACCGTCAAGAGCGTTGGTAACTCTTCCTGCGGCAGATCCGGTTTCGGGTTGTGTATTGTTAACCAAAATGATCGGTTCCGTATACTTGATTTCGTTTTCGTTAACGGATTGTTGAGATGTTATTGTTATGTATCCCGTGGCATTGATAATAAGTGTATAGTCACCCTTTGCAACGGTAAAAGAAAATTGACCGTCGTCATCTGCAATGACTGTTTCAATGAGCGTGTTGCTAGGAGTGTAGTACAGATCAACAGTTACTGTTACATTGTTTGGAATAGATGTGGTTCCGTTTGCATATGAAAAAACATTTCCTTGAATCGTGCTGTTTTTTTCTCCTTCCGGAAGAAGGATATCTTCTGTTTCGGGAGTTGTCTCTTCAGGAGTTGTTTCCTCGGGAGTTGTTTCCTCGGGAGTTGTTTCCTCAGGAGTTGTCTCCTCAGGAGTTGTCTCCTCGGGAGTTGTTTTTTCATCATCTTTCAGTTGAAAAACTTCCTCTATAAATGATTCACCAACTGACGGCAGATCATCCCAAGAGGCGACAAAAAAGTCGATCGCAAAAAGCGAGGTTGGTACTATACAGATCCAAAGAATAATTTTGAAGAATATTTTCATTTTTGTTTCTCCTATGGTTAATGATATTTTTTACGTGCGTGTGCTTTTGAATGGTTAAACGAGTTATACACATTCCGTTGCTTTTTGAAAAATTATTTTTCAAGATCATTTTCGGAGTGATCGTCAAAAAGATCGGCGCGTTTTGAGAAGTAGGCGTTGTTTATGGGAATCATAATCGCAGCCTTGAGCGTTCCTAAAACGACAACACAAAGGAAGTGCTCCCAGCCTGCTTGAAAGATAATTTGGCAGGCGAGTATATTGCTTAAAACAGGCATTGCGTACCAGAATGTTAACAGCTTTGGTGCGTTATATGTGAGTTTTCGGAGATTTTCTCTAACGATAATTGTGTAAACAACAGGGAAGATACATAAAAAGAGTAGGAGCATTAAGTAGAACAGATATACTCCCTTTGAGGGAGCGACCTCATATTTTGGTGAGAACAGTACTGCCATTGCCGGATCGAACATTCTCCCCACAAAAAGGGCAAACAGCAGATCGAAAAAAATATTTAGGGGGAGCCAAAAGTATACCAAATAGTTATACCATTTCATTTTTGGGGTGTTGGTGTTTTTCATTGCTTTTCTCCTTCTGTTATTGCATATCCGGCACGAGAAGGCCGAGATGCCTTATAATGACCTGCCGCCTCAAAAAGGCGGCAGGTTTGTGTTTTTCGGTGTTTTTTGTGTGTTGGCGCGGAGGGTTCAGAAGTAAAGGGTGAGTTTTTTTGTGTGTCTTGTTGGTATTAATCAACAATATTTTCTTGTTGGGGGGTGGATTGGAGGAGTTCGTAGTATTCAACAGGGGTGATCGTTTCGGGCATTTGCAATGCGCCGAGCAAATAGGTGATGCCCTTCCAGAACAGCAGCTTTCCTATAAGCACAAACAGCAGAGCAAGAGCGCTAAGAACGATGATGACCAGCAAGCAATACATTAAGACAGACATTGTCGATTTTATTTGCTCTATGTCAGCTGCTTCAATGGAATTTGGCAGAGTGCTTGCTACCGGAATCAGCAGACCAATGGTAACTGCCAACAAAATCCCGATGAATACCGAAGACCATGTGGCAACAACATTGCCGGATGAATAAAGCTTCCAGCCTTTTCTTGACATTTTGTTAGGTTTGTTCATTTTTCTGTCTCCTTTTTAGAGAATAAAATAAAAAGTGCGCCAACCGGAGTTGGCGCACCGAAAAACGCAAACCCCAATTGTCGCTACACAAAACTTAACAAGTACAAAAAATATTCCTGCACACATCAAGTGGAACTTACGCTTTTGCTAAATTCAATAGATGTATGCAAAAAAAAGAGACAAAGCCCCCTACCCAAAAGCAAGGCGCACCTTTTGTACTTGTTATTAAATTTTGTGTAGCATTTTTATTATAGCACACTTGTTGGGGTTTGTAAACCCTTTTTTTAAAAAAGCTACCACAATTTTAATTACCCCTATTTGCTGCAGATGGGAAAATAGGGGTAATTTATCGTTTAAAAGGGTGGACTCAATCTCATAGAAGGAAGATTCAAAAAACAAAACGGGCGACCATAGCGTGATACTCTTAACGGAGTATCACGCATCGAGATAAATCCCTCGCGGGGATTTTCGATATACGCCTATGGCGTTCGATATGTGCTGACGCACTCGATATGTTTGCTGCGCAAACGAGGGATTTATCTCATATCGAATTGGCGCGTAGCGACAATATATCGAGTTCGAGCAAAGCGAGAACATATCGAGTGGGCGAAGCTCACATATCGACAGAAAGAAAAACAAGAGCAAGAATAAGAGGAGAAAATCCTTCTATTCTTGCTCTTTTCTGCTTGTATATGGGTTTGGGCTTAGCCCATCCTATCCCTTAGTAAGCCTTCAGTGCGGTAAGACATTCCGCGCAAACGGAAAACGGCATCTTGAGGGGAGCTTTTTTACCGCAAAGCTTACAGCGCGCACAGGCGGGACGAACGATGATGGCGCCGTTTTCAAGGCAGACGGTAACGTCATCGTTGGGCAAAAGCCCAAGCTCTTTGCGGAAATCGACGGGCAGGACCATACGCCCCATGCTATCTACGGTTCTTCTTATCTCACTCATTTTTTCATTTCCTTTCGATGAATGTAATTGCTTTACAATTATTTTAGCATATCACCTTTGTCGAACTTTGTAATAATCGGTCACATAAAAAAAGAAATCGCGTTTTTTCGCGATTTCTTTTTTAGCGGTTATTTTGCGTTTTTGATCATGGTTTCGACCACGTCGAAAATCTTTGCCTGCTCCTCGGGAGACAAGTGCGCGAGCATATCCGACAGGCGCGAGGCGCGGGTCTTGTAGCCGTTGTCGATCACGTCGCAAAAGATATCGTCGGCAGAGCAACCGAGAATATTGATGATCTGCACAAGGGTGTCGAGCTTGATGCTGTAAAGTCCGCGTTCCAAGGTGGAATAGTGATGATGGCTCAAGCCGACCAGCTCTGCCATCTGCTCTTGGGTGAGCTTCTTTTTCTTGCGAAATTCTTGTACTCTTTTTCCTATTGCTTTTTCAATCATGACAACGCCTCCATTTTCTACAATTATTATAATCGTTATACGATTACAGCATAAGGTCGCTTGGCGTTGAAAATGTATGTTAAACAATGAAATGCTGGCATGCTCGGCGAAAAAAC
>SVQS01000139.1 GCA_015065205.1 Oscillospiraceae bacterium | reverse complement strand
GTGGACTTTTGCTCATTTCTCGCAACAAGCGTGCAGCAGGCAGGCTGACACAATCGATGCAAAAGGGCGAAATACAAAAGACTTATCTTGCGGTTTGCGTTGGCGAAATGCAGGAACAAACGGGCGTCATCGATGCCCCATTACATCGCACAGAGGAAAGCATCATCGTACGCGAGGTCTGTTCTCCAACAGCACCCGATGCCGATGCGGCATATACAGAATATCGCGTGCTTGCAGTCGAGAACGGATACAGTCTTGTTCTAGTTCGCCCCCTAACGGGCAGAACACACCAAATTCGTGTGCATTTTGCACACGCAGGACATTCTTTGGTAGGTGATGATCTTTATGGTACCCCCACACCGCTCATTGATAGACACGCATTGCACGCATATCAGCTTTCTTTTCCCCATCCGATGACAGAGGAGCGAATGACGCTCACTGCCCCTTTATGCGCCGATATGCGTAGGTTGATGGAAACCTGCTTCCCTCAAACTCTTGCGAAAGGAGTTCTTGATGAATACACATAAAAACAATAAAACGCCGCGCTTGCCGATCGCTTGCATCATCATTTTTGTCTTGACGGCGATCGGTATTGTCCTCTATATCGCATTTCGTGTCAACATCAATTTTGCCGACACCTTCAATCGCACCGTCAGTCCCATAGGACGAATGGTGATGGCAAAGCTGACGGGTTGGCTTCCCTTCTCCTTTGCCGAAATGCTACTTTTGCTATCTCCTGTCATTCTTGTTACTGCTATTGTAATTGGAGCAAAGCGCCATTGCCAAACGTCACGCCGGATGTGGATTTACGTCGCTTGCATTTTTTCTGTGGTGTGCATGGTATTCAACCTATTTGTTTGGAACTTCGCGCCCGGCTACAATGCGCTCCCGCTTGACCAAAAATTAGAGTTGGAACGCAAACCCGTGAGTGCCGAAGAACTTTACGCAACCTCTGATATCCTTTTAGAAGAATTGAAAAAATTAGAGGGCGATATTCTCTTTATGGAAACAGGTGCTTCGCGTATGCCCTACTCCTATGACGAAATGAATACGCTTTTGATGCAGGCCTACGACAAAACCACTCAAAAATACGATTTTATTGATGATTTTCATTCCCGCGTCAAGCCCGTTATGCTGAGTGAGCCGATGTCTTACACGCACATCACCGGTGTTTACACCTTCTTTACAGGGGAAGCAAATATCAACATCAATTTCCCCGATTACACCATTCCCTTTACCGCCGCACACGAGCTGGCACATCAACGCGGCATCGCGCGCGAGGATGAGGCAAACTTTGTTGCCTTTTTGGTATGTATGGAGTCGGATGATGCCTATATTCGTTACAGCGGAGCGCTGAATCTTTATGAATACGTCGTTTCCGCTCTCTATTCCGCAGATAAAGACCTCTACAAGGAAAGCTATCTAAAACAACCGAAAACGATTTTGAACGAGCGCATCGCTTACAGTGAATTCTTTGACAAATACCGCGAAAACACCGTCGCTGACATCAGCGAGGCGACCAACAACGCCTATCTCCAAAGTCAGGGTGCCCCCCAAGGCACACGCAGCTACGGTATGGTTGTCGATCTTGCGGTGGCGTATTATCGGGATAAATAACACAAAAAAAGAACGGCACCGCAGTGTCGTTCTTTTGTTTATATATTTGCTTCAGCAAGTGCTGCCGAGGCAATGGCATTCTTCTCTGCTTCCCATTGTGCTCCGATTTTCTTTTGCAAACGATGGTACAGGATGGCTTGCACGATAAAAGTGATGGTCCAGGATGCACCGTAAGCAAAGAAAATGGTTAATGGGTGACGAATCCAAACAAAAACTGTGTTGATCCAAAGTACGCGCACACCGCAAATACCTGCTATCGAAACGATCATTGGAAGCGTGGATTTTCCCAATGCGCGTATCGCGCTTCCATAGAGTCCTTCGAGATGCCCCATTACGTAAAAGGTGCTATTGACAACAAGCTTGATTCTTGCAAATTCTACGACCTCGGGGTTACTCGGGGCAAAAAGAGTCAGGAGCGGCAAGCTGATCAGGTTAAGAATAGCGTTAAGCGTGATTGCCAAAGCAGAAATCGTAATCGTACTGGTCTTCATACATTCGCGAATACGTGTGATATTCTTAGCGCCTGTATTTTGACCGACAAATACGTATGCCGCTGTGCAAAATCCACCGCAGATGAGCTGCGTATATGCACCTACGTTGGATGCAATAGAGCTACCCGAAACGTAAACACTGCTATTGAAGGAGTTAAGTGCTACCTGCATAACAAGGTTGCCAATGGCAAACATGGAATTCTGTATGCCTGCGGGAACGCCAAGACGCAAAACCTCTTTGAGTGTCGAAGATTCCAGCGTGAGTTGTCGCGGTTGCAATTTGAGTAGTCCGCTCGTTCTCAGCATGTAGACCAAAATCATACTACAAGAGATCCACTGTGCGACTGCGGTTGCAATTCCCACGCCGAGAGCACCTTGCCCAAATCCAAGCACCATGACCAAATTGAGGATGACGTTTATTACACCCGACACCGACAAAAAGATAAGCGGACGGGTGCTATCCCCTGTTGCCTGCAGCATGGCAGCACAATAGCTATAAATCATTTGCGCAGGAATTCCCACAAAATAGGCGCGCATATAAAGAACGGCTTGATCAAGAACCGCATCTGGAGTCTCCATTAAGATGAGCAACGGTCTTGCAAATACAAATCCAAGAACGCCCAAAAGAATGCCGCAGAGCGTTGCAAGCGTCACCGAGGTGTGAACGGTTTTTTTGACGGTATGATCTTCTTTTGCACCTACCGCGTGGGAAACCATAATACCCGAACCCACGGAAAGACCTACGAAAAAAGTAATGATCATACTCACCAAAGGTCCGCAAGCACTAACCGCAGAGAGTGCGATCTCACGGGCTTCGGGGGTTGCACCGCCCCACCGTCCAACAACGATGGTATCTGCTGTATTGAAAAGTTGATTGATAATAGACGTTGCCATAGTGGGCAGCGCAAAGCGTGTTAGTAGCGGGAGGATCTTTCCCTCTGTCATATCTATTTTTACTTTTGCCATATCGTCCTCCGATGAGCATTCTTGCCCACGGGGTATTTTACACCCCTTTTAGGGAAATGTCAAGATAGAAAGCGAAAAAAGAACGGAGAATTTCGCGAAATTCTCCGTTCTTTTTATTAAAAATTAATCGATAGACATATCGAGCTTGAATCTCATAATCTTACGCAGAGTATTCTTGGGGAATTCGGTATCACGAACCTTAAGCACGCCGATCTTCTTATAAGGAACTGCGGTGCGGTTGTAATCGTCAACGTACTTTTGCAGATGCGCTTTAATATCGGTAACATTGTTCTTTTCGATATATTCCTTATCGGGATAAACCTCTGCAACGATTGCATTGTGCTCCATACCTCTCTTGCTCTGTCCCTCGTAAACGATGATATCGATCACACCGGGAGTTGCAATCAGCTCGTTTTCGATCTCCTCGGGGTAAACATTCTTACCGTTGGAAAGGATGATGAGGTTCTTCTTACGTCCGGTAATGTAGAGAACGTTGTTCTTATCAAGCTTACCGTAGTCACCAGTCTTGAAATAGCCTTCTTCATCGATAGCATCCTTGGTTGCGGCTTCATCCTTGAAGTACCCGAGCATTACGTTGGGACCGGTTACCCAAATTTCACCCTCACCATCCTCATTGGGATGGTCGATCTTAACGGTGTCAATATCAAGAACATATCCTACACTGCCGGGAATGGAGCTCTTGCTGTGGTTAACAGCAATAATGGGAGCACACTCGGTAATGCCGTAACCGTTAAGGGTGGAAATACCGATGGCCTCAAAGAAATTAAGAATTTCGGGATTGATGGGAGCGCCGCCGGAGATGATCATTTTCACCTTGCCGCCAAATGCCGCACGGATCTCGCCAAACAGCTTTGCGCGAACGTCAACACCAACCTTGAGCATAGCGTTGCTGACCTTGATCATACGGGCAACCAGCTTTTCCTTCTTTTTCTCCTTCAGGTTTGCCATAATACGGCGGTAGAACGTTTCGAGATACAAAGGAACGATAACCAGATGCTCAGGCTCTTGTTCCTTGAGCTCCTTTGCAACGTAGCGCAGGCCTGCAGAAATATAGATCTCACTACCGATCATCATGTGACCAATGAGCATTACGGAAGAGCCAAAGGTATGGTGAGGAGGCAGAACGCCTACCGTCTTTTTACCAAAGTCCATATAGGGGATGATAGAGGAAAGGTCGGAGAGAACTGCGTTTTGAGAAAGCATTACACCCTTTCCCTTACCCGTGGTACCCGATGTGAATACCATCAACGCCATAATGTGAGGATCAATAGGAGCATTGAAATATGCGTTGGGGTCAGCCGCAAATTTATCTCTACCCTTTTCGATAAGTGATGCGATGGATACATCACCCTCTTTGCCGTTCAAATAAACGGTGGGAGTAGCAAAAGAAACTTTATTTTCAATAACGGCTGCCTTTTCCTTCAGATCTGCATCGCAGAAAAGGAACTTTGCCTCTGCACGCTCAACAGTGGAAGCGAGGTCTTCGGCTTGCCAATCGCGGTCGAGAGGAATGAGAACGCCACCGATGGAGAGGATTGCATAATAGACAGCCGCCCAATCGTAGGAAAGCTTACCAATAATTACGCAATGACGGCCTGCACAGCCCATTGCCAGAAATTCACTTGCCAATGCGCGTACATCATCGCGGAATTCAATAAAGCTTTTTTTAACAATTTCGGCACGAGGTGTGGGACGGAAGGAATAGACAGTATCGTTGCCGTATTCCTCGGCTGCCCACTCCATAAGGGATCTTACGTTTTCAAAATATCTCGGCTCATGAAGCATATCTTTATTCATAGTGAAAAATTCCTTTCAGTATCTGTATATATGATTTGCTTTTTGTT
>SVQS01000138.1 GCA_015065205.1 Oscillospiraceae bacterium | reverse complement strand
GAACGAAAATTCTCTGTCCTTTGCTGTTTTAGATGTTTTTTGCAATCATCTCATTGATCCTCTCTCTAATCTCCAAGAGGGGATGAGCAGACTTTGCACATCTATCAAATCGAATTTCCTCGCCAAAGATGCGCTCCATTTCTTCTATTACTCGTTCGCGACCGCAGATGGTTTCCGCTAAGCGGAATGCGCGCACATCCTGTAAAGCCTCATAAAAGGAGAGGATGCGAACCGATTCGAGAGCGGTTCCGTCTTGCTCGGGATAAACCGAAAATGCGTCGCCCGCAGGGAACATATGACCTGCGCAGGTATCAATGTAGGGGTTTATGGGGTTCTTTGAGAGGGCGGCATTGTAAAAGTTATATCCCCAATGCAAAAATCCAACGATGTTGAATTTATAAAATTGCAAACCAATGGAGCGCGTGCGCCAAAGGGGCATTGCGATAAACCGGTTGGAAACGCCAACGGCTTGCGAACAGCAGTAATACGTCCAAAGACCTTTGATGCCTGCCTTGATGAAGGGCTCGATATGGTCGCTTGCGGGAATGGGGAGATCTACAAGTCCGTCTTGATAGAATTCAAGGTTGGAGAGTGCATCCATAATTGTGTAGCCCTGAAGAATATCGGCAACGCTTGCTTTTGCGGCGCGGTAATAGTCGACATGAAGCTGATTTGGCTCGTCCGAAATATGGAAATAGCAACGCTTGTCGTCGCCTCGTGCTTTCATATGGGCAAGAAAAGCACTCAGAAACGCGCGCAAATAGGTGGTGTATTCTTCACTCGTGGCATCGGTTTTCCAGCCAAAGATGCGCTTGTATTCGCTGTCAACGGTTGCCATAATTTTGGGTGCGCATCTTGCTCCCCATTGGGTAAAGAGATGGGCGATCTCGAAATAGCGAATGCCAACGCGGTTGCACATCTCAATCCAGCGGTCGAGCTTGTCAAAGTTGAAGGAATATTCGCCGTTCTCTACGGTAACGTCAACCAATTGCACGGTTTTGCGTTCGCCTCCCACGGCGGTATCGAGCGGGGGCGTGTGCACAGGTGTGAGCAGCATATTGATGCCGTTCTTGGCGGCAGTGGCAGCAAAGTTTTCCACAATGTGCCAGTGTTCTTCGCTCCACACGTCCACGTTATAGTAATTTGCTAAGCAGTCGCAGTGGAACCACTGTGTTAAAATCATTTCCTGCGGCGGCAGGAGCGCATCTATAATTGTGAGTTTCAGTGTGTTTTTGGCGTGCACCTCTTTTTGCCCATCGATCAATTTAAGGGTGATGCTGTATTCTCCCGCAGGGAGACGCTCACTGAGGTTAATTTCCACCCAAAGAGATTGCAGCTGTCCTCGCATAACAAAAATACCACCCTGATGCAGCGGGAAGAGCGGGTCGGGGTAGAGTCCGGGCGCGGTGCGCAAAAAGTTGCCGTCGCCACCTTCGTTCAAACTCGGGATGGTTACGGGAACGCTCTCCACGCGGCGAACCGATACAAGACCTTTCTCAATGCCCTCAATTTGCAAGCTGTAGCTGTTTGCTCGGTAGGGAATAGAGGTATCGACGGTGTCGTCGGTGTAAAGGAATTGAAAAGAAAGGCGCTCGTTTTTCAGTGCCGAAAGATGCGCAAGAATGGGGTATTCTGCAATACTGCTATCGGGAAAGCATTTCTCCAATGACGAGGTGATTTTTGTTTGAATCATAAGAACTCTCCTTTGTGGGGAAGCGTTGTTGCTTACAGTATAGCACAATTTGATCATTTTTGCAAGAATTTGCGCCAAAAGAATGGCACAAATCGTTCAAAACGCAGAAAAAAGGAAAAACTTATTGAAAAGATAAAGGAAATATGGTATACTAAACTGGGTAAATTTGGGAGCCCGACAAATATTCGCAAAATTTCCAAAAGGAGAAAGATATATGAAAATTGCACTCATAGCACACGACAAGAAAAAAGAAGATATGATCGATCTTGCTGTGAAATATCGCGAGGTGCTCGCGCCCCACGACTTGTATGCTACAGGCACGACAGGTACGATGGTGATGGGCGAAACAGGCCTCAAGATTACAAGAATGAAGAGTGGTCCCCTTGGCGGAGATCAGCAGATCGGTTCAATGATCGCCGAAGGCAAGCTCGACCTTGTTATCTTCTTGCGCGATCCCCTCACGGCACAGCCGCACGAGCCTGATGTTTCGGCGCTCTTGCGCCTTTGCGACGTGCAGAACATCCCGCTTGCTACCAACGTACACAGTGCTGAAATTATGCTTGAGCACATCGGCAAGTAACCCCTTAATTTGTTTCTATTAAAAACACGGAAGGAAAAAGACAACAATGAATGCTGTAATGAATTTTTTGTTTGAAAATCAAAATTTTCAACTGCTTGAAATGATTCTCGGCTTGTGCCTCTTCCTCTTTGGTATGAACTTGATGGGCGAAGCGCTTGAACGTCGCGCAGGCACGGCCTTGCGCTCGCTCCTTGGTAAGCTGACAACAAACAGGTTGGCAGGATTTTTAACCGGTCTCGGTGTTACGGCTGTTATTCAAAGCTCGTCTGCCACCACGGTTATGGTCGTCGGTTTTGTTAACTCGGGACTGATGACACTGAGGCAAGCCATCAACGTCATTCTGGGTGCAAACGTGGGTACAACCGTTACCGCGTGGATTTTGAGCCTTAGCGGCATTGAGGGCGGCGGTATTCTGCAGCTTTTCAAGCCCACCACCTTTACGCCCGTTCTTGCCCTTGTTGGTATCATTATGTATATATTCCTCAAGGGAGAAAAGAAAAAGGATACCGGTATGATCCTTTTGGGCTTTGCAACCTTGATGTTTGGTATGGAGACGATGTCGGGCGCGGTCAAGGGACTTGCCAACGTGCCCGAATTTACACAGCTCTTTACGATGTTTGAGAACCCTATTCTCGGTCTTTTGGCAGGTGCGGTGCTCACCGCTATCATTCAATCCTCGTCAGCATCTGTTGGTGTTCTGCAAGCGCTTGCAGCCACGGGTGGAATCACCTACGGAGCTTGTATTCCAATTATTATGGGTCAAAACATCGGTACCTGCGTTACAGCGATGATCTCCTCGGTGGGCACGACCAAGAACGCAAAGAGAGCCGCATTTGTGCATCTTTCCTTCAACGTTCTCGGCGCAGTTCTGCTCTTGGCGGTGTTTGCTGTTTTGCGTGCTGTTTTCGCACCTGCGATCCTTGGTGTGGCGGCAAGCGAATTTGGCATTGCAGTAGCACATTCTATCTTTAACGTAGCTTGTGTGCTTATCTTCCTGCCGCTTTCGGCACTCCTTGAAAAGATCGCACTCACACTCATTCCCGACGCAAAGGTCCCCGAGGTCGTTTCCGAGCTCGACGACCGTCTTCTTCAAACGCCGCAGTTGGCACTTGAGCGTTGCCGCGTATTGGTTGGAGAGATGGCAGCCGCCGCAAACAATTCTATTGTGGGAGCCTTGAATTGCCTTGATAACTATACCGAAGCCGCCGCACAAGAGGTGCGCGAGGCAGAGGACCTGACCGACCACTATGAGGATATCCTTGGCACTTACCTTGTCAAATTGGGAAGCCGTCAGATCGGTGAATCGAACAGTGCCGAGACCACCGAGCTGCTCCGCCTCATTGGAGATATCGAGCGCATTGCCGACCATAGCGTCAACATCCTTGAATCCGCCGAGGAATTGCGCCAAAAGGAATTGAAATTCTCCGAAAAAGCACAAGGCGAGCTTTCTGTTCTGATTTCCGCTACCCACGAGATCTTGAGCCTGACGATGTCCGCCATCTCTACAGGCGACCTTGCCATTGCCGCAAAGGTAGAGCCTCTCGAACAAATCATCGATGACCTCAAAGAGGAGCTTCGTACCCGTCACAGCATTCGTCTCAGCCAAGGCAACTGCTCTATCGAAACAGGCTTTGTGTGGTCTGACCTTCTCACCAACCTCGAGCGTGTATCCGACCACTGCTCCAACGTTGCGGGCTGCATTATCGACACTGCAAACCACAACCTCAACCTGCACGAATCTACTCGTGCTATCCACGAAAACGACGCATTCTTTAAGGAACAATTCAACCTTTACAAGGAACAATATAAGTTGGCATAAGAGTGCCCGAAAAGAATGCAGGGGAAAACTTTTTGAAAAAAAGTTTTCCCCTGCACCCCTTTCAAAAACTTTCTAACAAAAATATCAAAAGGGAATTCCAAGCACACGGATAGACGAGCGACGCGAGCGCAACGCTCGCTTTGGCTGTCGCGAGAAATCAGGGGCCACCGAGAACCTGCTTTCTCAGAGAGTTGTTGGCATTAAAAAGGAAAAGGGATAGTTAAATGGGAGTGAACCCAAATAGGTCACTTCCATTTAACTATCCTTTTTTGTTGCTATTCAACTTTCCTGGCGGATGGGGTCTTGGTGGGTCTCGCTGCGGCTCGTGTCACAAAAGTTGCCTGCGGCAACTTAGTGTTCTGACGGCTATTGGCATCATTCCTCTTAACGGGCAGGGTCTCGGTGGCCCCTGACCGTTAGCGACAGCTCAAGCAAGCCAAAAGGCTTGCGCCGACTGTCTGTTTGCAAACTAACGATTCTATTAGAGATTTGTTGTGCGAAAGTTCTTGAAAGGGGTGTGGGGAAAACTTCTTTTAAGAAGTTTTCCCCACAAAAAACCTTAATGCTTGTGTCTAATCAGCCCAACGAGCTTTGCAATCTCCATTACCACGAGGGGAACGAGAATGAGGCCGAGGGCGATCAGGTACATATGCCAAGGAAGTGTTACCATACCAAATGCGATACCTACGGGTGTAAAGAGCACGAGGGCAACGAGTGCGACAGATGCCAAAGCCGCGAGGTTGAGCGTGCGGTTGGTGAATACACCAATCTTGAACAGCGAATGCTCGCTTCTCATATTGTAAGCCTGAACGATTTGGCAGAGTGCAAGAACAGCAAATGCCATTGTGCGACC
>SVQS01000137.1 GCA_015065205.1 Oscillospiraceae bacterium | reverse complement strand
TTACCAACCGCGCGTGGGTATTCACCGATGCCGACAAATCTACATCCCTGTGGAAGCAGCTTGTGCCTTTTGCGGGCGGACGTGTTGTAACACTCGGTCTTGATTATGTCATCACCATCGGTCTGACTTTGGGGCTTGGTGCACTCATTCCTGCTTGGACGGCATTTGAACTGATGGGTAAGACCTTTAACCTATGCGAGATCGGTTCCAAGCTTGTGGCTGCCGTTGTGGTCATTATTGCCAACTATATTATCAGTAAATTGTTTGTTTTCAAGAACAAAAAAGAACAATAAAACGAACCGCCGCACCTCAAACGAAGTGCGGCGGTATCTGTATTTTCTCTTTCAAAAAATGGTAGGGGCGACCACCGGTCGTACGCAAAAAACGAACAATCCATCGCTGACGTGCAATGCACGCCCCTACCGTTAAAAATTCAATTTTAATTTGTAGGGATAGGTGTCGTCCGTTGCCTTTGGTGTGTTTCTATGTGATTTTTGGTTTGCTTTTTGAGGCATTGAAATAGTCCACGACCATCTTCACAGTCAGATACAGAATGGCGCAAAGCCCCACAGCGCTACTGACGGTGCAAAGAATGCTCAGTCCCTCGTTGCCCGCGCCTGCGTTGACCATGATCAGCGTATTTTGCAGCGTTAGGATGGATACGATCGATTCCACAAATCGAATGGTCACAATCTCCCGTGTTAAAAGGTTGGCGGTCTTTCTCGTTTTTACAAACCGAATAACCGTCATTGTCACCTTGTACGTCGTGTAAGCGGCGATGCCAATGGCGACCTCAAGCGGAAAGGTAACCTCTCTCTCGTATCTAATCATACTGATAATAGGCAAAATAAGTGCCGCGTTGATGAAAAAGAGCAGAACGGCGGTTGTAAAAAAGAGCGTTTTGAGCGACTCTTGTTTTTCGGAGAGTCGAAAGCCTGCAAACACAACCGCCTTAACGGCAAGCAACAGAACGTAGTAAACGCCGATCTCTATATGCCACACCGAGCCCAAAACAATACCAAAGATGCCGTTGTAAAGAGCAAACAAAAGCCCCAATAGCAGCTGGAGGGAGATCTTTTCCTTTTGCGTGAGCGCACGCACCTTAATTTTTTTCATCATATCCAACCATACGAATGATCAAATTCATCACAAAGTCGATCTCGTCCCGACAGTCATTTTCCAACCATTTCATCACGACCGCAAGCGTTCCGCGCGAATAAAACTCAAACACGTAGGGCTTTTCATTGGCGGCAAGGCCGTATTTGTCAAGAATGGGAGAGAAAAGCTCGGCATACATCCTGTCAAACACCTTGCGACTGCGAAAAAGCTCGGGCTTTTTGTGTATGAGTGAGAAGATCTTCTTGTTTTCTTTGACAAATTCGAGATAGGGGATCAGGTAATCGGGCGTGATGAAAAAGGATTCCCCTGCCGCACCTTCGGCAAGAATGGCATCTCGATTTTGGAAGGATTCGTAAAATCGGTCACCGATCATAGATATCGTTTCGGCAAGCAGGTCACTTGTGTTTTCGTAGTGCAGATAGAACGTTGAACGGTTGACGCCTGCTTTTGCACAGATCTCCTTGATGGTGATAAAGGCAAAGTCCTTTTTCTCCAGCAGGGCAAGCAGAGCCTCGTCCATCAGCCGAGCCGTTTCATAATATTTGCTTGTCTTTTTTTCCATACGTTATCTCCGAGGGTTATTCTTCGCTGATTTCCTTTGCGAGTCTGAGGATATCGTTTCCGTATTTCATTTTTCCCTTTTGGATCAGCTTTTGATAGATGGGGTAGGTTACCAAGGCACCTACAATGCCAACGAGTCCCAACGCAATGCCAAGTGCCATAGCGGGAACGCCGCCACCGCCAAGCTCGCCCAAGCAAAAGCACATTCCCGTGCCGAATACCAGCGCAGATGCGGTGCCAAAGGTGTATGCAAAGATATGAGCTCCGCGCTTTGCAAGAGCGTCCAGCTTTTTGAGTGCTACGATTTTGCCGGCTTCCTTCGGTGCATATTCACTTGCAATCTTTTCTGCAAAAATTTTGTCTGTGTTCATTTCTTCTTATCTCCTTGTTTCCTTTTTTGTGTGACCTTATTATAGCACGCGAATTTCGGGATTTGAACAACAAGAAAGCAAAAAAATGTTGATTACGAAACCTTAACAACCGATCAAAAGTCCCCCGAGTGGCGATTTGCGATAGGCGGTTGCCGTCGGGGGCTTTGTTTATTTCAAAAGTGAAATTAAAATATCAATTCCGTAAAGGATAACAAGGTGCGCCGGGTAGAAGATGTAAAACACGTATTTCATTTTCGCGCGACCGCGCTCACCGTTATAGAGAGCGAGGAGCGGAATGGTGACAAGAGAAAACCATTGCAAAAGCCCGAGCGAGACGGGGAGAAAGCTGTAATGAATGGCTCTTATCAACAAGAGAACAGCCAAACCGCCAACTCTCCATACGCGGCTTGGTAGAAAGTAAACGGCAACAGGCAAAAGAATTCCCCAAATGCCGTAGTCGATGTCAAAATCGGTTCCCGTCAAAAGAATAGGCAGAACGAACACGAACACCAACACAAAAACAAACGCCGCAACCGAAGCCAACCGAACCCAAAGCTTTTTGGCGTGCAGGATGCCATCGATAGAATAAATGGTAATGATGGCGAGCGAAAAGGTGACAAGAATTCCTTGATAAAGGCTCTGCATTGCCACAAAGTAAACGACCTGAAACGCGATAGCCATCGCGGCAATTATTCCAAGATATTTTGTGCGGTTCTTTGTGTAGCGACAACCCTCGGCAATCATATAGGCAAAAATCGGGAAGGCGATTCTGCCAAGTATGCGAAAGAGGTCAACGGTGGGGAAGAACAAAAGTCCTATGTGGTCGAGCATCATACTCACCATAGCAATGATTTTTAGCTGATTGTTTGTCAGTCCGAATTTTGGAGTTTTTGATTTTTTCATAAGAACCCTCTCATTTGTTTGAGATGCTCTCATTATACCACAAAAGCGGCGAGATTGCAATACCTTATCTTCTCAAAAGATGGGCGACCGGTGGTCGACCGCGCAAAAAGGACACCCGAGGGTGTCCTTTGTTGTGTTATTCTTGATTTGCTTTCGGTACGTAGATGCGGAAGCCGACAAGGTCGAAAACGGTAACGGCGGCACCGCCTACTTTGGAAACGTTAAAGCCGATGTAGGTATATTTGGTATACAGCTCCTCATCAACAATCATATCCGCGGTGGTAGTGTTAAGGCGGCCCTGGTTGTTGGGGGTGTTCAAGGTTTGCCAACCTTCAAGACGGTATTGATAACTTGACATAACGTTGATAACCGAACCAACAGGCAAGGTTTCTTGGGTAAACAGCATTGTTGCAAAAAATCTTGCCGAGGTGGAGTCTCCCGAAACCAACGTTGAAGCAGAGGATGAGGTTGAGTTGTAGTATGCTTTCAGCGTAGTGCCGAGGGGAAGCAACATGTAGTCATCGGGATTGAGTCCCAGTTCTACAAGATATGCCTTGTCGTCATCGGTCAATTCATTCATAGAGGGGTCATACTCGGTAAAGGTGGAAGGGGTAATTTCAAATGGATTTTCAATGGCATTGTTTACCGCTTCTTTAATGGCAGGGAGATGCTGTGCGACGTAAGGGTAGTTTTTGGGGACCACCGTCAAATTGGTCAGGTCTGCACCAAACAACTGTTTATACCAAACAAGAGCCGCGGTGTATCTGCCAATATCGAGGGAAAGATGGTAACCGTCACGCGTCAGCGTGTCACCAAGGTAGGATGTGCGCAAATTTTGAATGGCTGTTCCGCTGGGGAGGAAGCCTTCAATATTCCAGTTGCCAACAACCAAAGATTGGACTGTATTTACAATGGCGTTGTACATCGTCATTTGGTTTTTGCCATATTTTGCAAAGTCTCCGTGGCCGGAGGTGCTTTGATATGCCCACGTCATGTGGAAGAAAATTTTCACAAAGGGGTCTACTCTGTTTCTTACGTAATCGATGATGTACTGCATACTGCCGTATGACTCGGGAATACCGCTATATCCACTGACCTGTTGAATGGTGATAACATCCCAATCGGCATAATCAAGACCGTATTGGATGCTTTCTGTAACGGTGTTCCAGCCGCTGCCGGTGTTTATGCGGAAGGAGTAATCCTTCGCGCCGCTGTCGATGCGAGCCTTGTGACCGTCCATAGAGCAACCGCCGATGTAGAGGTTGCCGAGAACGAAATCGGTGTAGCCCTCGCCAACAAGAATCTCTGCAAGATGTTCCATAGCGTCATCACTAAAGCTGTTACCAATTGCCAAAATCTTGCGGGGTTGGAAATAGGGCTCATCGGGAACTTCGGGTGTGAGGGTGGTTTCCTCGGGAGTTGTTGCTTCCGGAGTTGTTTCCTCGGGAGTAGAAGTTACCTCGGGGGTAGAAGTCTCATCAGGGGTGGAGGTTGTTTCGGGAGTAGTGACTTCAGGAGTTGTCACTTCGGGAGTTGTTGCTTCAGGTGTTGTTGCATCAGTAGAAGTTTCTGCGGGAGCAGTTACTTCGGGAGTGGTCACCTCAGGGGTGGTTTCTTCTGGTGTGGTTGTGTCTTCATAAGTTGCGAGAGGCAACAGGAGAGGCAACCCAAGAATGGATGCGGGGGTACAAGACGTCAACAGCATCAGCATTGCCAACAAAAGTGCGAGAAGGGAATACGTTTTCTTCATAAAAATTCTCCTTTGCCATTATTTCGCAAAAGTGGTTTATGAACTTATTTTATCACAACGGTGAAAATTTGTCAACCTCAATATGACAAATATTGAAGAACAGAATCAAAAAAGAGGACGCCATGCATCCTCTTTTGAAGTGTTGAATAATGAAAAACATCTCAATTTTGCAATGTGTCCTCTTGTCCGCGGTAGACCACGAATTTGCAGAACAAAAACTCAAGAACAAAGTTTGCAATCATAGTAATTGCCAAAATCAAAAAGTCGTGTGCGCCTGCCGATTCTGCCAAGCTTCCAAGATAGGTGGAAAGGGGGGTAAAGACTGCATAAAAGCCGAGCACCTTTGCCATAGC
>SVQS01000136.1 GCA_015065205.1 Oscillospiraceae bacterium | reverse complement strand
AAAAGTTCCCCCATAAAACCGCGCTCTTATTGTTTCTTCATTTGTCTTAAATAGACGAACACCGCAAGGACGAGAATGATGAGGGCATAGCCAAGAACCCACCAGAGGTGCGGGAAGATGCCCGCATAGTCGCCGGCGATAACGGCGCGTTGCACTTCGACGGAGTGGACGAAGGGCAGGGCATAGGCGATCTTTTTGAAAACGCCGCCTACAAGGTCAAGGTCGAACCAAATGCCCGAGAGCCACGCCGAGAGGTTTGTGAGAAGTGCTCCGCAAATGCCGCCCACCTGTTTGTCGTTAAACACGCTTCCGCAGAGCAGACCGAGCGCGATATATAAGAGTGCAACGGGAATAAGAAGCACAAGCGAGAGCAGGATGTTGACGGTAACATCCAATCCCAAAATCACTGCAAAAATATAGGTAGCCACACCCTCGGCGAGCGCAATGGGAATGAGAGGAAGTGTATAGCCGAGGATGAAATCCACAGGTGTCATAGGCGTGGTGTAAAGACGGTGCATAAAGCTGCTTTGTCTGTCTTTTGCGATAACGGTAGCAGAAAACAGTGTCATAAACGCAAGGCCAAACACAGCAATGCCCGGGGAGAGATGTGCGATTTCAAACAAACTCACGGGGATGTTTGCTTGAATGGCACTCAATAAAAGCAGGAGCACGATAGGGAAACCAAAAAGAAAAGAAAGGTTTAAGGGATCGCGGATGATCTCCTTGAAATTTCGTTTTGCAAAGGTCAACATTCTCATTTTTCTGTCCCCCTTACAATTTTTATAAAGGCTTTCTCAATACTGTCCTCACCTGTTTGGCGTTTGATAGCATCGGGCGTGTCGCAGAGTAGGAGTTTTCCATCCTTCATAATGGCAATGCGGTCGGAGAGCGCCTCGGCTTCTTCCATATAATGCGTGGTAAGGATGATAGTCACCTTTCCTTTGAGAGAGTTGATGATGTCCCAAAGCTCGCTGCGCGCAATGACGTCAAGTCCCAAGGTTGGCTCGTCGAGGAAGAGGACCTTTGGTTCACTAATGAGAGCCATCGCGATGCTGAGTCGGCGCGCGTATCCGCCCGAGAGCTTGCTCGCTTTTTTATTGATTACATTCTCAAGAGAGAGCATAGCACAAAGTGTAGAGACCTTTTCGGCAGTTTTGGCCTTAGAAAATCCATAAATGCCGCAAATCAGCTCCAAGTTTTCGTGCACGGTCAGTCCGGATGCGACAGCGGTCTCCTGTGGAGAGACACCGATGCTTGCCTTGACCGCCGCAGGGTTTTTGATAATGCTCTCGCCAAGTACCATAGCATCCCCACTTGTGGGAGCGGTCAGGCAAGAGAGCATTTTGATGGTTGTTGTTTTGCCGGCACCGTTGACACCGAGCAGGGAGAAGAGCTCGCCTTCATAGATAGTCAGGTTCAGCCCATCCACTGCAAGGATGTCTTTGTATTGTTTGGTTAGGTTTTCGATCTTAATTGCATCCATTTTATCTTTCCTCCGATACGTGGCGCGCGCGGATCCCTTGATATACTTCGGTCAGCATATTGCTGATCAGCTCCCACTCAAGCGAGAGGAAGGAGGTAGCGAGCATCGTTCCAATGCCGTGTACGCAGGTCCACATTTCCAAATGGATCAACCGAGCGGTTTCTTGAGAGACACCGTTGGCGCGCATAATCATTTGCACAGATTCCTCAAAATCGGGCGAGGGAGAGGTATCCTCTTCGGTTCTGTCGCGCATAAAGAGGAGCTTGAACAACTCCTTTTCCTCTTTTGCAAAACGAATATAAGCCATTCCAAACGCCTTGTATTGTGGATATTTTCCGCTTTTTACCTCACGCTCAATAAAGGCGAGATAGCGATCGTATGCAGCGAATATGACTGCTTTTTGCAATTCGTCCATCGTGGCAAAATTGGAGAAGATGGGTTGCGTGGAGCAATCAAGAGCAGAAGCAATGCTGCGTGCGTTGATGGCGGAAGAGCCATTCTCGCGCACAAGAGAGAGTGCGGCTTCAACAATTTCTTCTTTTGTGATTTTTACCTTTGGTGGCATTTTTAACCCCCTGAAAATAACATTTGTTATATATCGATTGTTATTTTATCACAAAAAAGGGGGATTGTCAATAGGATTTGCGAAAAAACATAAAAAAGCTCCCATTTCATAGAGAATGAGAGCTTTTGTTTCTTTGTTTATGAATCAGTATTAGATGTGTTATGGTTAAGCTCCACAGATATCTTGCCCTTGGTTTTTTGTGGCGCTTCGATGATGATATAAACCGTGTGTTCGCCTTCTACATATCCGCCGCTGCTTGTAAGCGTTTCGCCGGCGGTGACGTGAGCCAATTCCTCCTTTGTGCCGTAAATGTCGTAATATAAATAGAGCTCTCCTTCGTCAACCTGTATGGAGTAGCTGATGTCACCCTCGGTTCCCGTTCCGCTTTTCTTCAATTTGAATACCAACTGTCCATTAAGAGAGAAAAAGCTTGCGTTGCAACTATGAGAGGTTTGGTTTCTGACAAGACCAAGTGCTATGAAGGAGTTGAAGTACTTGCTGCAAGAGCAAAGAGACAGCGTCAAAGAGAGTATCAGCATCCATAATAAAAATTTTTTCATAAAATACAAAACCCTTTCTATATTTTTTATTCTTCAATGACTAACTGTTTTTTTAGCTTTTGAATTTGTATTTGATAGGCGAGTACAAAAGGAAATGTCAAGACAGCAATTCCACCCAATATGATAGAGGCAATCGGTGCACGGGCAACAAACAAAACTCCCATCAAAGCAAACATTGCAAAATAGGTAAACCATATATTGCGCCACTTCTTCAGATACTCTATTTTATCGATTGCCGTGGTGTGCAGTTCAAAAGGCTTTCCATCGTTTTGCTTTTCAACTATCAGTAATTCTTTGTTGTAGGTGGTCGAGTTTGTTGCGAACTTTCCGCTACCCTCTGCCCACGGTCTGAAACGCACTTTACCGATAGAATAGCTCACATTGATATTCTTGTAGAACACCTTATATCCGCAACCTTCAAGGAAATCTTTATATCCTTGCGAGTCCTTTTTTGATTTATCCGCAACAAATTCAACCGCGTAATGATATTGTCCGAGGGTGCAAGTTTCAAATTCGTATAGCATTTTACCAACCCTTACAAGCCGATAACCCTTTTGAGCCATTTTATTTAACCATTTTTCTTGGGAAGTCAAAAAGCCTCCAAAATAACGATATTTTTTCATTGTGTCATCCTCCTATAATATCTTCGGCTATACAAGCCAAACTTTGAATACGTTTCAGTTCACGTTCTGCAACGTGCTTACCCTCGTCTGTAATGATATACTCTTTTTTTCGCACATCAGAGTCATCGTGAACGGTTATCCACCCTTTTTTGTTCAAGCTATCCAATGCCCCATATAAAGAGCCTGCACCGATCATCAACCTACCGTTCGTCTTTTCCTCGACAAACTGCATTATGGCATATCCGTGTCTTGCTTGATATAGGGCAAGCAAAATAAAGAACGTAACCTCTGTCAAAGCTCCGCTTTTTACGTTATCTCTCAAATTCAACACCTCACTATTACGGTTACTGTAATAATATTATATCACTAACCGTAATAGCTGTCAATAGGTTTTGGAAAAATAAAAAGAAAAAATATTTAACCGAAAAGTTAAATAACCTATTGACAAACCCCAAAATGTGTGCTATACTATAATTAACCAAAAGGTTAAATGACACGTCGACGGTTTTATCACATGCTATTTGGAGGTATTATGAAACAATTTATTAAGAAGTATTGGAAGACACTCTTGTTTTTTGCCATTGCGGGTCTTATCGGCGGTTTTTGCACAGGACTCTACGTATTGAACAGCTATCCGCCCGAGATGCAAGAGGAAGCATTGTCACAGGGATTGACACCCACTATTATGGCGCTTGTTAGCGCTATGCAAGGAGCAGGGTACGGAGTTGTTCTTGGTGCCGTTGGCATTTGGCTTGGTAAGAAGACGGGACTGTGGCAGGATGAAAGACATTTTAAGTTCACATCTGTTATTGCTTCCTTTTTTGCGGCTATTGTTGGTGGTCTTCTTCTTATTTTACCCGACCTTTTATTCTTTGGCAAGTATAATGAGGCGATTATGAACTCTTATGCCGAAAAGCCTACCGTTGTGTATATTATAGGTGCCATTCTGTACGGCGGTGTGATTGAAGAAGTAATGTTGCGCCTGTTTTGGATGTCTCTTGTCGCCTTTATTCTTTGGAAGTTGTTTGTAAGAAGAGAAGAAAAGCCTACGGTTTCTATTTTTGTTGCATCTAACATCATGGCGGCTCTCTTGTTTGCCGCAGGACATCTGCCCGGAACATTTCAGTTGCTTGGGAACTCCCCCCTAATTATTGCAAGATGTTTCTTGCTCAATGGTGCGTTTGGCTTGCTGTTTGGTCGTCTCTATCGCAAACACGGCATAGAATATGCAATGCTCGCGCACGGCGGATGCCATATCGTATCCAAGCTGATTTGGATTTTATTCATTTGATCTTCATATTATAAAGGAGGACATACTGTGGGAATACAAAACACCATCAAAGCCTTGTCCGATCCCATTCGTCGCCAAATTTTGGAGATGCTGAAGGGAGGTCGTATGGCGGCAGGGGAAATTTCGGAAAAATTCCCCGTCAGCGGAGCGGCAATTTCCAAGCACCTTTCGGTTTTGCGCGAGGCGGATCTGATAAGAGACACCCGAGAAGGGAAATTTATTTATTACGAATTGAACACTTCCGTACTTGAGGAAGTGATGCTGTGGATCAGCGGTTTGAAAGGAGAAAAACATGATTAAGAAGAATTTAAAGGTTTTGATTATCACATCGATTATTATCTTATTGCCTATGGTGGCGGGACTTGTTTTGTGGAATCGGTTGCCCGAACAGATTCCGTTCCATTGGAACGCGGCGGGCGAGATTGACGGTTGGGCATCCAAAGGTGTGGCGGTGTTTGTTCCTTCCGCTGCAATGCTGGCGCTGCAATGGCTGTGTGTGCTTGTCACATCCACAGACCCCAAAAAGCAGAACCATCCCAAG